>JAFYSG010000118.1 GCA_017559435.1 Lachnospiraceae bacterium | reverse complement strand
TCCTAATACTACCTTAAATGCTATTGTTGCGGAAGCTTTTTGTGAAGCAGCTAACCGCTTAGAACAGGCAGATGACTTCGATAAAGCAGTACATGATTTGATCAAAGAATACATGTCAGAGCACCAGAGAATCATCTTCAACGGCAACGGTTACGCTAAAGAATGGCAGGAGGAAGCAGCCAGAAGAGGTCTTCCCAACATCCCTTCCATGGTGGAGGCAGTAGAGACGCTGACTACTGATAAATCCATCCGTTTGTTTGAAAAGTTCGGAATCTTCACAGAGGCAGAACTTCACTCCCGCGCTGAGATCCTGTATGAGACCTATGCCAAGACCATCAACATAGAAGCCCTTACCATGATCGATATGGCCAACAAACAGATCATCCCCGCAGTGATGCGCTTTGCCAAATCCCTGGCAGACACTGCTGTGATCATCCGGGAGGCAGGCGGCGATGCCACCGTTCCTTGTGAACTTTTAAAGAATGTGACTGCCAAGCTGACCGAGATGAAACAAGCTGCAGAGGACCTGTTGCAGATCGAGAAAAGAGCTTCTGCCATGAAACGCGGCAAAGAGCAGGCATTCTGTTATAAGGATGACGTGGTGACTGCCATGAATGCATTGCGTAAGCCGGCTGATGAACTGGAAGTGCTGGTGGATAAAGAATACTGGCCATTCCCCACCTATGCGGATCTGCTTTTCGAGGTATAAGAAGCAGACAGGCGCTGACAAGATTGTTCAGCGCCTGTTGAAACCTAAATTGTATGTATTGTACAAAAAGTACCTGCAAAAAGTTTTTATTTTGTTTGAATTTAATGCTTGCATTTTGGGCAAACTTAGTGTATAATCTTTCAAGTAACAACGACATAGGGATATCGCCAAACGGTAAGGCAACGGACTCTGACTCCGTCATTTCAAGGTTCGAATCCTTGTATCCCTGCTAAAGGAACTCAGTAGAGAAATCTGCTGAGTTTTTTCTTCCCCTGGAAATGCCAGCAAAATGGCGGATTTATGGACTTTAATGTGTTTGGGATCAGGTAATAGAAAAGACGGAATGAGAAAGCAGGAAGAACGGATGGCTGTCCGGATTCCTGCTTTTTTCCGGAAAGTACGATAAAATTCTGAAGGATAAGTCAATTCATAGGTCAATTACAGACCTGTTATGAGATGAAAGCTAGCATACATAATACGAAGATGAATTGTGTAGTCAAGCTACTCGTACTGCAGTCGAAGAACATTTTCAGGAATGTGAGCAGTGCCGGAAGCAGCGGTGGTCAGAAGCTTTCGTAAAATTCACCGCAGATGGCTTCAGTCACTGCTCTGTGTATTTCTGATAATTCCCGTGCTGTTTTTGACCATCAATCAGCGGAGAGGCGAGGGAATCTGTTTTACGAATACGGATGATATCTGGGCTGTGCGCAGATTTGTGACCGCATTGGAAAAGGGAGATTTTGAAAAGGCTGCTGCGTGCATGAATTATGAGGAATTGTATCATGAAGTGCAAAGTCTGAAAGTTCCTTATCCCAAAACAGTTGGAGAGAATTATACCACAGCTATGCTGACCGGTGAACTATGGGTGGTCACAAAAAAAATTTTGACGAATATCTCAAGCGGGAAGAACGAGAAATGATCATATGGGAAAATATCATATATAATCATGTAGGCCGTACCATGATTCCGGAAAAAATCTGGAAAGAAGTCACTGCCGCAGAACCGGATGCTGTAGAAGAGACAGGCTCTGGCTGAATTTATATAGAAGATTTCAAACTTTGTGCAAATAAGGGGATTACTTTTGAGAATAAAGGCTATCAGGAACCTTTTGTCGGGAAGGAAATGGTGTCGGATGCTTTTAGTGTCAATTATTTTGAGTAAGGGCAGGATAAAAAGTATGTTAATGAGACCTTTGAAGAGCGATCTTTAGAGGTCTTTTGATGTTTTTATAGATTATTATAAAAATACATTGCATGAATAGTAATTGATACATTATAATAGAGAAAAGCGGGATGAGATTCGGTTGATCGATTAGATCAGCTTAGGAACTTACAACAGGAGGCAGTAATGTCATGACATTAAGAGAACTGGAAATCGGTAAAAGTGCTGTGATCAGCACCGTGGGCGGAGAAGGTGCTCTGCGCCAGCACTTTTTGGATATGGGTATGATACCCGGAGCAGAGGTAAAGGTAGTAAAGCTGGCCCCCATGGGAGATCCCATAGAGCTTGAGATTCATGGATATGAACTGACGATCCGTTTGGCAGATGCAGACAAGATTGAGATCGCACCGCTTGTGAAAGAAGGCCATGAGCCTAGGGACAGGCGTATTCATAGAAAGTTAGAACATCCCGGTCTGGGAGAGGAAGGAAAATATCATCGTACAGAGGATGAGAAGCCGCTGCCCCAAGGGACGGCACTGACCTTTGCGCTGGTGGGAAATCAGAACTGCGGTAAGACCACGCTGTTTAATCAGTTGACGGGAGCCAATCAGCACGTGGGCAACTTCCCGGGAGTGACGGTAGACAGGAAAGACGGAAGCATAAAAGGGTACCCCAATACGGTGGTTACGGACCTGCCGGGAATCTATTCCATGTCGCCTTATAGCTGTGAAGAGATTGTTTCAAGGAATTTTGTACTGGAGGAAAAGCCCACTGCCATTATTAATATTGTTGATGCCACCAATATTGAACGCAATCTGTACTTGACCATACAGCTTCTGGAAATGAATATTCCCATGGTAGTGGCGCTGAATATGATGGATGAGGTCAGGGGGAATGGCGGATATATCGATGTGAATGCCATGGAGCACTTATTGGGAGTGCCTGTGATCCCTATTTCTGCTGCGAAAAATCAGGGAATTGATGAGCTGATCAAGCATGCGGTGCATGTGGCTTATTATCAGGAACGGCCTATGAGGCAGGACTTTTGTGATGAAAGTAATCATAAGGGGGCCGTACATAGATGTCTGCATGCGCTGATCCATTTGATTGAAGATCATGCCAAAGAAGCCGGCATACCGGTACGTTTTGCGGCAAGTAAGCTGGTGGAAGGGGATGAGTTGGTGCTTAAGGCCCTGAAGCTGGACTTAAATGAAGAAGAGATGGTGGAGCATATTGTTACTCAGATGGAGGCGGAGCGGAAGCTTGACCGCAGTGCAGCCATTGCAGACATGCGCTTTGAATTTATAGAAAAGGTGTGCGGGCAGACAGTGACCAAGCCCAGAGAAAGTAAGGAACGTGCCCGCAGCCGTAAAGTGGATCGGATTCTGACAGGAAAATATACGGCCATACCGGCCTTTATCCTGATCATGGTGGCAGTTTTCTTTCTGACCTTCAATGTGATCGGTGCCTGGCTCCAAAGTGGTATGGAAGTGTTGGTGGAGTGGCTGACCGGGCTAATATTAAATGCCATGGAAGCGGCCAATGTAAATAGTGCTCTTCAGAGTCTTTTTGCAGATGGAGTTTTTGCGGGAGTGGGAAGTGTGATCAGCTTCCTTCCCATCATTGTGACCTTATTCTTCTTCCTATCTTTGCTGGAAGATAGTGGTTATATTGCCAGAGTGGCTTTTGTCATGGATAAGCTATTGCGTAAGATTGGGTTGTCGGGAAGAAGTATTGTGCCCATGCTGATCGGGTTTGGATGTACGGTGCCGGCAGTTATGTCCACTAGGACATTGCCCAGCGAGCGTGACCGTAAGATGACCATTCTTTTGACGCCTTTTATGAGCTGCACGGCCAAACTGCCTATTTACGCTTTCTTTGTGGATGCCTTTTTCCCGAAAAACGGCGGACTGATCATGTCCGGGTTGTATGTGCTTGGAATTGGGGTGGGCATTCTGGTGGCTTTCCTGTATAAAGGCGTGCTGTTTAAGGGGGAAGCCGTTCCCTTTGTGATGGAACTGCCCAATTATCGTCTTCCCAGCGCCCGGAATGTGCTGCTGCTTCTTTGGGAAAAGGCTAAGGACTTTTTACAGCGGGCTTTTTCCGTGATTTTGCTTGCTACCATCGTAATATGGTTCCTGCAGAGCTTTGATTTTGGGTTGAATATGGTGGCAGACTCTGAAAATAGTATCTTGGCTGCGGTTTCCGGAGTGTTAGCACCACTCTTACAACCGCTGGGACTTGGAGACTGGAGGATCTGCACGGCTTTGATCAGTGGATTTATGGCCAAAGAAAGCGTAGTTTCTACTCTGGAGGTTTTGTTTGAGGGTAATGTAACGGGAGCTATGACTTCGCTGGGAGCAGCCTCCTTGCTGGTATTCAGTCTTTTGTATACACCCTGCGTGGCAGCTGTTGCAGCTATCAGGCGGGAGCTTGGGAATAAGTGGGCTGTGGGCGTTGTGGTGTGGCAGTGCGTTGTTGCCTGGGGCGCTGCATTGATTGTGCAGGTGATAGGGATTTTAATTGGGGGTTGATGCAGGGCGCGGGCTATGGGCCGGCGGCTTGGTAGGCGATAGTGGAGTGATAAAATATAGTGGAAGGATGGTATGTGGAGCACGATGAGATTTATATATTTGAGCAGAATGGAATTAAGGTGGCGGTGCTGAATTATACTTATGGGACCAATGGGATTCCTCTGCCGGCAGACATGCCTTATGCTGTGGACTTGCTTAAGAAAGAGCAAGTTGTGGCGGATATTGAAAAAGCAGAGATGCTTGCTGATTTTACGATTGTATGTCCGCACTGGGGCACGGAATATGTGTTGGAAGAGACCAAAGCGCAGCGGCAGTGGGCGGAAGTGTTTCTGGAGTATGGTGTGGATCTGGTGCTTGGTACTCATCCACATGTGATTGAGCCTATCGAAATGTTGTATGATCAAGATACAGGGCATGAGATGCTGGTATATTATTCTCTGGGGAATTTTGTGAACTGGACAAGTTCTAGCGGACAGGGCATAGCCAATAGGATGGTGGGCGGAATGGCTGATGTGACCATTGGCCGGGATGAGGAGGGCGATGTGGTGGTGAAAGACTACGCCGTTACTGCAGTAGTGACGCATCTGGAAAGCCGGGCGAGAGGTGTTTTTACCACCAGGCTTTCCGAGTATACACAGGAACAGTCTCTGAAAAATGAGATTGTAATGCAGGATCCGGCGTTTTCCAAAGAGTATTGTGTGGAGCTGTGTGACAAGGTCTGGGGAGAACTATGGGAGTGAGCAATAATGACAAATAAATTCTTGCCTTTATTCTATCAGCAAGTTATAATGGTATCATGTGTAAAAATGCCTGATCAGATACAGGCCGGAGTGAAAGGATTTTGACATGAGCAAAAATGAATCACAACAGACAAAGCGGGCAGATATGATGTTAAATGAGCCGATTTCTAAGGTAATTCCTAAGATGGCAATTCCTACCATTGTGGCTTTTTTGATTAATTCTATCTACTCATTGGCAGATACATATTTTGTAAGCTCTCTGGGTACTAACGCAACGGCAGCGGTAAGTGTGAACTCCTCTCTGGATCAGTTGATCATGATGGCAGGGTCTCTGTTGGCAGTAGGTGCTAACAGTTATATCGCACGGCTTCTTGGGCAGGGTGATAAACAAAAAGCCAATAAAGTGCTGTCCACGGCGTTTTTTTTGGCCATGGGACTGGGGTTATTGTTGACTGTTTTCGGCAGTATTTTTATGACGCCGATGGTGCGGATTTTGGGTGCTACGCCTACCTGTGAGCAGTATTCCATTGATTATGCTACTTACGTATTGTTGGCTGCACCGTTTATGGCTTCCAGTTTTGTAATGAATCAGTGTCTTCGAAGTGAGGGAAGTGCCATATTCTCTATGGTAGGTATGGGATTTGGAGGCATTTTGAACTGTGTGTTGGATCCGATCTTTATTTTTAACTTGGATATGGGAGTGGCAGGTGCTTCTTTGGCAACCGCTATTTCTAAGCTGGTCAGCTTTGTGATATTGATTTTTCCCTATGTGACCAGGAGGAGTATGCTTCGCTTGTCTGTCCGGAATTTTCATTTCTGTAAAGATATTCTCTATAATGTGATCAGCGTAGGTTCCTCGTCCATGTTTCGCTCCGGCCTGGCAGTGCTGGCTGCGGTGATGTTAAATGATATGGCAGGCAATATCTCTGATTCGGTGCTTGCAGGTATCGGTGTATGTACCAAGATTATGATGTTCCCGTTTAGTATTATTCTGGGTTTTGGTACAGGTTTTCAGCCGGTGGCCGGGTACAATTGGGGTGCTAAGCGTTATGACCGTGTGAATGAGAGTTATCGGTTTAGTTCTAAAATGGCACTTATTGGTGCTATTATCATGGCTGCGCTTCTTGCTGTTTTTGCAGATCCGATCATTGTGCTTTTTGCAGGAACGGATCCGCAGATGCGTGAGATAGGTATTATCTGCATGATTTCCCAGTGTATTGCATTGCCGGTACATGCCTGGGTAGCTGTGGTCAATATGTTTTGTGCGGGGCTTGGCAATGCCAAAGGGGCTCTGGTGCTTTCTACTTCCCGTCAGGGCAGCTGTTTTATTCCTACCCTGTTCTTAATGGCGTGGGCATTGGGAGCATATGGAATTGCTACAGTTCAGGCAGTGGCAGATGTACTTTCGCTGGCACTGGCAATTCCCATTCTGTTGGGAATGAAGAAAAAAATAAATCAGGCTGCTGCAGAATGGAAAAAAGAATCTTGATTTTAGGTGGTAAACGTAATATAATTATTTCATAGAACTTCGAAAAATGAAAAGGAGATAAGAGTTATGGGATTTTTAACTGGTAAGACAGCAATCATAACCGGCGCAGGCAGACCTGCACCTCTGGCAGACGGAACCCCCGGATCTATTGGATACGGTATTGCAACTGCTTATGCAAAAGAAGGAGCGAACCTGGTGATCACCGGCCGTAATGTACAGAAGCTTTTGGATGCGAAAGAGGAGTTGGAGCGTCTGTATGGAATCAAGGTATTGGCTGTGCAGGCTGATGTGAATGCAGGTACAGACAATGAGGCAACTGTTCAGAATGTAATCGATCAGACTATTGCAGAGTTCGGCCGGATTGATGTGTTGATCAACAATGCGCAGGCGTCTGCTTCCGGTGTGTCCATTGCCGATCATACTACGGATCAGTTTAATCTTGCTATGTATTCCGGATTATACTCTGCATTTTATTATATGAAAGCCTGCTATCCTTACTTGAAGGAGACCAAGGGCACTGTAATCAACTTTGCATCCGGTGCGGGTCTGTTCGGTAATAAGGGACAGTGTTCTTATGCAGCTGCCAAGGAAGGTATCCGTGGTTTGAGCCGTGTGGCTGCTACTGAGTGGGGACCGGACGGCATCAATGTTAACGTGATATGTCCTCTTGCATGGACCGCTCAGCTGGAACAGTTTGAAAAGGCTTATCCGGAAGCATTCAAAGCAAATGTGCATATGCCTCCTATGGGACATTTCGGCAATACCGAGCTGGAAATCGGCCGTGTGTGCGTACAGCTGGCATCTCCTGACTTTAAATATATGTCCGGCGAGACACTTACGCTGGAAGGCGGTATGGGTCTGAGACCATAATTGAAAAAGAGTATTACCAATAGGAAAATAATAATGTCCGCTACAGCTTTCACTGTGGCGGACATTGTTTTATTTGGCTTTGCGAGCCTTAAACATTTCTACAATTTCGATCATCTCTTCTGATGGATTGGAGATTACAGCTGAATTTAAGATCTTACAGGCTCCATTCTCGCGTACATGCTCAATGGCAGCTGTGACAGAGGCAACGCTTCCTGTCACAAACACCAGTGTTTGTCCTCCACATTTGGTATCCTTTGTCACGTAGGAAACCTCTGCAATTTTTAACATCTGGTCCGTAATGATTACTGCGTTAGCAGATCCCAGGACTTCTACTAATCCGAATGCACTATATGACATATATATTCCTCCTGAAACCTACTTTTTAATCGTCATAGCAACGGCCACTTCGGTTCCCTCCGTGGGTGAAGCTATGATAGTGTGAGAAAATATCTTTGAAATCGGTGCGGCTGTCTCCAAAGCGACCTCCATAGCAGCCTTTACGTCTGAAATCGTTCCACGCATTTTTACACAGGCACCTGCTTGTAGACGGTTTCTCTCGACAGCTTGTATTTTGACTGAGGCGGCTTTCGCAGCAGCGTCTAATGCTACGAAGCAGGCACATTCACTGTCCAACTCCAAGACACCGATGGCCATTCCGTTGTAATTGTTGTTCATTTGAATCTCCATTCTGTATTTTTATATTCCGGCTTTAATATTTGCGCAATTTATAACTGCCCAATAAGCATATTGCAGCAATACCGGTAAGCCAGAGGATCATATGTGATTCCCCGGTCTTGGGAACATCGTCATAGTCGCCGGAAGCAGAACCGCTGCCTGTAGAGGGAGCGGTGGTACCGGAGGCGGTGGTACTGTAGTGCGCCGGTTCAGTATGCAGGGCACCATTTATGATACAAAGTGTGTCCGGTGCAAAATTGTACAATTCATAGTATACCTTATGATTGTCATAACCTTTTACATGACTTGCTTTGCCTACCACACCAACCTGGGCATTGATATCATCAGTACCAATGATGTTTAAGTTGGTCACGTTTTGGTTGAAGTTACATACGCTTGTATCATAGATATAAGCATCTTTTACGTCGGTGTTGAGAACACACACACCACCATGCTGATAGACTTCATCGATTCCTTCGGCAGTAACAAGAACCGTATTGGCATTCAGGATCGTAAGGTTTTTCAAATGTGCTTCTAATTCCAGATTAATGGATTCTTCACCGTTAACCACAACGGTATCACCGTCTTTGATATATGCCAGAACGTGGCTTAAAGGGCCGTGGTTGTCATTGGAGTCCCATGCGGTGAGCTGTTGATATCTCCATTCGTCCAAATCCTCCAGATACTTCAGATAGTAGGTGATAGGCTCATTTTCTTCGGCTTTGGCAGTAAGAGACTGCGTGAAGATTGGCATTACACAAAAGAGCGTTGCTGTAAATAAAGCTAATGTTTTTTTGAGTCGTTTCATAGTAGATTCCTCCTTTTTTATTTATTCTAAGGGGAGATAAGTATCTCCGCTTTCGACTTCTTTGGCGACTACCACAAATCGTCCGTTTGTCACATGATAAACACAGGTAGACAAGGTGATAAAGTGGTCTCCGAAACTGGCACTAACACCGGTATCGTATAATGACAGAGCTTTGATATTGTTGTAAAAATCAAGGAATTCTTCCTCAGTATCTGCCTGAAAAAAATTGTAAAATTTAAATACCTTATCACTTTT
>JAFYSG010000117.1 GCA_017559435.1 Lachnospiraceae bacterium | reverse complement strand
TCTTCGTCTACGCCCAGACCCTTCTCTTCCAGGATCTCCTTGGTCAGATCCACAGGGAAGCCATAGGTGTCATACAGTTTGAAGGTATTCTCACCGGACAGAGTCTTGCTGCCGGCAGCGGCCATCTCGGCCTCCATCTCAGCCAGGATGTTCAGACCCTGGTCGATGGTCTTGTTGAACTTGTCCTCTTCCTCAGACAGAACCTTCAGGATCATGGCCTTCTTCTCTTCCAGCTCAGGGTAACCATCCTTGGACAGAGCGATAACGGTCTCACTCAGAGGTGCCAGGAACTTGCCTTCGATGCCCAGCTTACGTCCGTGACGAGCGGCACGACGCAGCAGACGACGCATTACATAACCACGACCTTCGTTGGAAGGCATGATACCGTCACTGATCATAAAAGTAGAGGATCTGATATGGTCGGTGATCAGACGAATAGACACATCCTTCACGTCATCCTTCTGATATTCCACTCCGGCGATCTCACAGATACGGTCACGGATAGCCTTCATGGTATCAATATCAAATACAGAGGTCACATCCTGTACAACAACTGCCAGACGCTCCAATCCCATACCGGTATCAATATTTTTCTGTGAAAGCTCGGTATAATTACCGTGTCCATCACTTTCAAACTGGGTAAATACATTGTTCCACACTTCCATGAAGCGGTCACAATCACAGCCCACCTTACAGTCAGGCTTACCACAGCCGTACTTGATTCCTCTGTCATAATAAATCTCAGAACAAGGACCGCAGGGACCTGCGCCATGCTCCCAGAAATTATCACACTTTCCATCTGCATCACGGTAGAAACGGGTTATCTTCTCAGCGGGCACACCAATCTCCTGTGTCCAGATATCAAATGCCTCATCGTCCTCACAGTAGATGGAAGGATACAGTCTCTCCGGCTCCATTCCCACTACTTTTGTGAGAAATTCCCAGCTCCAGGCAATGGCCTCATGCTTAAAATAATCTCCAAAGGAGAAGTTACCCAACATCTCGAAGAAGGTCAGATGTCTTGCCGTCTTACCTACATTCTCAATATCACCGGTCCTGACACACTTCTGACAGGTGGTGACTCTGCGTCTGGGCGGAATCTCCTGCCCGGTAAAATAGGGCTTTAAGGGTGCCATACCGGAATTAATGATAAGCAAACTGTTATCATTGTGGGGCACCAGAGAAAAGCTCTTCATTTTCAGATGATCCTTGCTCTCAAAAAAGTCAAGGTACATCCTTCTCAGTTCATTAACACCATATGCTTTCATGGTTGATTTCCTCCAAAAATCAGATTACGGTAAAAAGGCTGCCTGCACTTGACCAGACAGCCCCATCTTGCTTAGAACGTGAATTTGTCTGCAAAATAAGCATCCAGATCAGCGATAGCCACACGTTCCTGCTCCATGGAATCACGGAAACGAACGGTTACGCAGCCGTCGTTCTCAGATTCAAAGTCGTAAGTTACGCAGAAAGGTGTACCGATCTCATCCTGACGGCGATATCTCTTACCGATATTTCCTCTGTCATCAAATTCACAGTTGTATTTCTTGCAAAGCTGTGCATAAATCTTCTCAGCGCCCTCGTTCAACTTCTTGGACAGAGGCAGCACACCGATCTTTACAGGTGCAAGCGCAGGATGGAAATGCAGAACGGTACGTACATCACCGCCCTCCAGCTCTTCCTCATCATAAGCTGCGCACAGGAAGGCAAGAACCACACGGTCAGCTCCCAGAGAAGGCTCTACTACGTAAGGAACATATTTTTCCTTCTTCTCATCATCGAAGTAGGACATATCTTCGCCGGATACCTTCTGATGCTGGGTCAGATCATAATCGGTTCTGTCTGCAATACCCCAAAGCTCGCCCCAGCCGAAGGGGAACAGGAATTCAAAGTCTGTGGTTGCCTTACTGTAGAAGGAAAGCTCCTCGGGACTGTGGTCACGCAGACGCAGTTCTTCTTCCTTCATGCCAAGAGACAAAAGCCAGTCACGGCAGAAGCCTCTCCAGTACTGGAACCATTCCAGATCTGTTCCGGGCTCACAGAAGAATTCCAACTCCATCTGCTCAAATTCTCTGGTACGGAAAGTGAAGTTACCCGGAGTGATCTCATTACGGAAGGACTTACCAATCTGTGCGATGCCAAAAGGAACCTTCTTACGGGAAGTTCTCTGTACATTCTTAAAGTTTACAAAGATACCCTGAGCAGTCTCAGGTCTTAAGTATACGGTATTCTTAGCATCCTCTGTTACACCCTGGAAAGTCTTGAACATCAGGTTGAACTGACGGATATCAGTAAAGTTGTGCTTACCGCAGGTAGGACAGGGAATGTTATTCTCTTCCACAAAATTCTTCATCTGCTCCTGGCTCCAGGCATCTACACTCTCTTCCAGCTTGATACCTTTCTCTTCACAGTAATCTTCGATCAGCTTGTCGGCACGGAATCTCTCGTGACACTCTTTACAATCCATCAAAGGATCAGAAAATCCGCCCAGATGACCACTTGCCACCCAGGTCTGAGGGTTCATCAGGATCGCACAGTCTACACCTACATTGTAGGGATTCTCCTGTACGAACTTCTGCCACCATGCTTTCTTAACATTGTTTTTCAGCTCTACGCCCAGATTACCGTAGTCCCATGTATTGGCAAGTCCGCCATAGATCTCGGATCCGGGATATACGAATCCTCTTGCTTTTGCCAGCGCTACGATTTTCTCCATTGTTTTTTCCATCATTTTGTGCTCCTTTATTTCATAATAATATAAGTATTATCTTTTGCATCGGAAGGTTCTACACTTCCATCTTCCTTCACTGCCGCTCCCGAAGTGACATACTGGGCTTTGCCGGGTCCGAAGATTCTTACCTTATCCTGCACGATCAGTATGCGGCTGTTTCCCATACCAAAAATCTCCGTCTTGCCTATGGTGGTACCGTCCTTTACGGATGTAAACTCTACATTCAGATCATATCCGGCTTTCTGGGCCTGGGCTATTGTTCCATAAAACAGATCTTTGCCGAAATACTCTCTGTAGCAGTTAATGTCCTGAAATTCCAACACCAGGACTGCTTTAGGTACTTCTTGCACCACGGTCTCTGTCAAAGACACCATTGCCACTGCGCCCTCAGCTTCCGCACCCTTACGGCTTTCATTAAACTTCGAAAGTTCATCCTCTACCATGGTTCTAAGCTCTGCCAGATCATAATAGTCCTTGTCAAAGTCCTCAACGATATAGGCAGTCACCTTCCCCTTACCGGTAACGGATATGGCAGGAACGGATAAGTCACTCGGTACTTTACTCTGACCACAGCCTCCAAGAAGCATAATCAGACACAGAATACCGCACAGAGAAACTGCTATCTTTCTTCCTATTCTCATACTCTTGCGCTCCTTTACGCGTTCCTACTTTTTTCTCCCTTATGGTAATATATCAAATCTTGGCGGATTTTTCAACATAGAGTTTGCAATATTTCCAGACTTTTCAGTTCTTTTTCTATAAAACGGCTCCGATAAAGGGTACAAAGAGCCTCCAATTCAACCAAAACCTCATCCGTCACAGTGAAAGTATAGAGCTTTTCAACGGGACTTGCCACTATGTACTCCACTGCGTAAGCTGCACTTTTCCCCACCTTACGGTCAGTAGGAAGCCCGGGAAATTCACCATTTACGGCGATAGCTTTGATCTCGTAGATACATTTGACCAACCGATCATCCAAAGACGGGGCGCTCAAAGCCCTCAGTGACTGGTAGATCAGTTTCAGCATCTGCCGCTCATCATTATTCTCTCTAGTGTAATAATCTGCCAGTTCTGCAAAATATAACCCATAAAAAGCACCGATATAGTCTGTCCGAAGTTCTTCAAAATAATTCTGAATATCAGCTTCAGCCACCGTATAAGAGTTCTTACCTTCATAAAGTTTAAAAACACCAAAGGAAAAAGGGTTGGTGGCTGCCGCCATTTTACTTCCGGGCTTTCTGGCCCCTCTGGCAAAGGCTGCTATTTTCCCTCTTTCCTTGGTCAGCAGGCAGATGCGCCTGTCGTATTCACCGACAGGCATCTGTCTTAGGATCATTCCTGTTACACATATAAATTCCTGCATTGTGCCGGACTCCCGCATCTAACGTCTTTGCTTCTTCACACTCCCGATTTTCCTGCTTTGCATAAGCCAGATAATCGTCTATCTTTCCTGTATGAGTAAATTGCTGCCAGTAATTCAATGATTTCATCTGCTTCCCCCGTTTCGTATGGTCTTGACATTGCCTTCACACATAAATCTAAGGCATCGCCTCATACGATTAGGGTTCGCTTTTTTCATTTTTCTATGCATCCATATCTTTGGGATTATATCCAAAATTCTTTAAGAGGAAATCACTGTCTCTCCAATCTTTCTTTACCTTCACCCAAAGCTGCAGATTTACCTTACTTTCCAGCATATCTTCGATCTCAGGGCGGGCCTTGGAACCGATTTTCTTAAGCATCTGTCCGCCTTTACCGATGACAATGCCCTTGTGGGAATCCCGCTCACAGACGATGGTTGCCTCAATATCCCAGATACTCTTACGCATCTTCATCTGTTCAATACTGACCGCAATACCGTGTGGTATCTCCTCTTCTAAAAGTCGCAGGGCCTTTTCCCGGATCAGCTCTGCCACGATCTGGCGCATGGGCTGATCAGTGACCGTGTCTTCATCATAAAAGGCCGGACCATAGGGAAGATATTTCAAAATGCACTGAATCAACACCTCTGTATTGTTCCCTTTCAGAGCAGACACAGGCACGATTTCCTGAAAATCCATTTCCTTCCGGTAGGTGTCAATATATTCCAGCACTTCGTCCCTTTTCACGGTATCGGTCTTATTGATGACCAGGATCACCGGTGTCTTCACCTTCTTCAGCTGTTCGATAATGTGACGTTCTCCGGCACCGATGAAGTTGCTGGGCTCTACCAGCCACAGGATCACATCCACCTCATTTAAAGTCCGCTCAGCCACATTTACCATGTAATCGCCCAACTTATTCTTGGACTTATGGATTCCGGGTGTGTCCAGAAACACAATCTGTCCTTCCGGCAGTGTGAGAACCGTTTGAATACGGTTACGTGTGGTCTGAGGCTTATTGGACGTGATGGCGATCTTCTGCCCGATCAGATGATTCATCAGCGTGGATTTTCCCACGTTGGGTCTTCCGATCAACGTCACAAAGCCGGATTTGTATGATGGATTTTCACTCATTTTCCTTGTCCTCCACTGAAATGCTGTCTGACATGTTTATTGCAGCCTTCTTAATCTTATTCTTAGCCCAATGTCTTCGGATCAATAGTACAAATACGATGATGACGACTGCCCATATCACAAGGAACGGACTGTTGACGGCCACCCAGATCACGATTTCCACGCTGTCATCCTTAATACTTACCAGACTATCCACAAAACCGCCTGAAATCTGCTCCCAGACAGTCTCTTCCTTCACAGGTGTCAATTCTTTCACCTCGTCGATTTCCAGATACACTGTACTGTATGAAACCTTGTTGTCATATGTACGAAGCTGTGATTCCATGCTTTCGATCTGATACCTCACATCAGATAAGCGCTTCTCGATGGTAATGATATCTTCCACACTCTGTGCCTTTTCCAAAAGCTCTAACAGCCGTTTTTGCTCCGTCTGCAACGCTTCCTTATGACTGCTCAGATCCACATAAGCCAGGGTCACATCATCCACCTTATCGCTTCTGCGTACCACATTACTGATATTGGTCACTTCCGCCAAAAAGCTTTCCAACTTATCCTCCGGCACACGGATGGTCATGTTGGCATTCCTGCTATAAGACCTGCCTGAATAGATACTGCCATTATAGGTATTCATGTGCTCCACATACCCGCCACAAGCCTTGATCTGCTCATTCAGCCCCACAAGCATCTCATCATATTCCTTGGTCTCCACTGTCATCTCCACAGTCTTGATCAGCTTTCTATTGGCATCTGCCACCTGTGGCGCGGCACTGTCAGAGGATAGTCCCGCCTCCTTGTCCATCATCACAGACTCGGTCACCATGCCTATGCCGGCATCTTCCCTTACCGCCTGATTCATAGCAGACTTCATCATGGTGGATCCGCATCCTGCCAGCATACTGACCAGCATCACACACAATACACCAACCAATAATCTTCTCTTCATAAATACCTCCTTTTTTTCGTTACACTAAATTTTCTGTGTGTAGGAACAACTCTTCAGCGTCCTTAATTTTCTCCCCATTACCCACAACGCATAAAAACTCATCCGCCATAAATGCGCGGATATATTCAGCCAATTCCCTGATATCCTCAGGCTTTGCACTAAGAAGCTCATCCCTTTCCTTCTGCATGATCTCCTTGGTCAGCCCTGTCATGTAGGCACTTAAGGAATTCAGCCCCTTGGCAGCCGGATTCATGGGCATATCCAAGTCGCTCACAGCACCGATGATATACTGTGTCATGGTACGTTCATCTGCTTCAAATTGTGCAATGGCCTCTGCTGCACGCTCATAGACATCGATGGTTTTTAAAAGGTTGGGGTCTCTGTAAGACACAAAGTAACAATCCCCGGACTTTCCGAAGGTACACATGCATCCGTAAGCGCCACCCTTCACTCTCACATTTTCCCACAGATAACCATATCCCATCAGTACCTTAAGCGCCTTCAATGTACCTTTATAAGGAAGACCTTTCTTGCGGAAATTACCGGCACGGCACACATACTGCACCTGACCGGAGGTCTTAAAGCCTTCATTGCGCTTTTCCACTCGAGGCACAAACTGCCCTTTCTCTACAGGGGTAGTGTACAACTTCTCCTTTAAGGCTCTCACCGGCTCCTCTAACAGTGCCAGTCCATCCCTGCTTCCTACGAAATCCACCATTAGGTTCTCCGGCCTAAAGATCATCCGACTAAGCTCTGACAACTTTTTAACCAACTCCTCTTTCCGCTCCTCAAAATGGCCTTCCAGTTCACTGATCAATCTGTACAGAGGCACACCGGACAACATTTCACTGATCACTCCGGTGCTGCTTCCATAAGAAAGAGCCCTGCCGGCAGCCACACTGTGTCCGGAATGCATCATCTGTGACTGCATCCTTGATTTTCCTTCTGCCAAAATCTCATAAAGACGCTTGGTATCCGTAAAATCACTGGTAAAGATTACTTCCTCCATAAACCCTATCGCTTTTTTAAGATTTTCATACAGTGCCTTTGTCTTAATCTCAAGAGTCACCGTATAATCATCCAAATCTTCTATACGACTGTAGACATTATTCACTGCCGCCATACCGCCGGTCACCATATTCATCTCGTTAAACAAGTCACTATAACTGTAATGTTCCGTATTCAGAAGACCCAGACACCCCTTCAGGATTCCGATATAAGGGAAATGGCTCTCCGGAACCTCATTCATCTTAAAGATCAATCGCAAGTAGCCGATACCGTTAGTAAATAAATCGTGGAACAGTACCTTTGTGTCTCCGCCGGCATCTTTAAACCACACCTCTTCATTCACAAAATCAGCCGCTTCTTTTTTCATATCCTCTCTGGTCAAAAGAGGAAGCTTCTCTATATCTTCTTTGGCATCTTCTGCCTCCTGATAAGCTACAAGCTCCTTGGATTTTCTGATAATATCCTGTATCTCCCCTGCACTGAGAGAAGCCTTCTTTGCTGCCATCTCTTCCTGAAATTGCTTCTCTCTTGCTTCCCCAAGTCCCTTCTTAGGAACCAATACTACGATAGAACTATGTTGATTATCTAACAGGTAATCACGGATCAGCTGTTCAAAATAGCCTTCCTTCACCTTCTGGCGCATCCTCGCAAAAGTATCATTGGCCTCCACATGAATAAATGGCTTGGTGTCATCATAAAGCCAGCTGTCCAACATCTGCAGACCATACATAAGCCCCTTGGGATAAGCGCCAAAATCAGCTTCTCTATACTTAAACTCATAATAATTGATCCCTGCAAGCAGTGCCTTCTGATCAAGCCCCTTTGTAGCCAAGTCACCAAGCACTGACTGGATCGTTGACAGGAAATCCTCCTCTTGACAGGTTTGCGCATGCTTTGCCACGATACTGAAATATGGCTGCAGTACACCATTATCATAAATACTGTGTACATCCTTGCCGATCCCCTGATCGATCAGTGCCTGCTTCAGAGGAGCTCCCGGTGCAGAACATAAGCAATAGTCCAGAATCTGGAAAGCCACATACAGATCCCTGTCAAGACTGTCTCCCACAGACACATTATAAGAAAGATACGTACCATCCTTCTCCTCTTCATCCTCCCCAATGGGATATTCCTTTACCACACGATTCACCTTAGCAAAGCAAGGCTGGAGTGTCAGCTCAGAATCCACTTCCAGTGCATCGAAAGCTGACAGATAATGCTCGTCAATAAAGGCAAGCTTCTCTGCCATGTCCATATTACCGTACAGATAAATATAACTGTTTGAGGGATGATAATATGTTCTGTGAAAATCTAAAAACTGCTCAAAGGTAAGCTTGGGGATCACATCCGGATCTCCACCCGACTCCACGCCGTAAGCAGTGTCCGGATAAAGAGAATTCATCAACTCTCTCTCAAACACATCATCCGGAGAAGAAAATGCCCCCTTCATTTCATTATATACCACACCGTTAATGGTCAGATCATCTTCCGGGCTTTCCAACTCATAATGCCAGCCCTCCTGCATGAAGATCTGCTCCTTTTCATAGATATTCGGATAAAATACTGCATCCAGATACACATGCATCAGGTTCTGGAAATCCTTGTCATTACAGCTTGCCACCGGATAGACAGTCTTGTCCGGATAGGTCATTGCATTTAAAAATGTATTCAAAGATCCTTTCACAAGTTCCACAAAAGGATCCTTTACCGGAAATTCCCTGGATCCACACAGCACAGAGTGCTCAATGATGTGCGGTACTCCTGTAGAATCCTTGGGGGGAGTACGAAAACCGATGTAGAACACCTTATTCTCATCATCATTTGACAACAATGCAATCCTGGCACCGGTCTTACGGTGACACAGAATATAACTTTCACTGTTCAGATCCTCAATCCTTCTCCTCGCAACAACCTCATAAGCCTGTAACTCTTCTATCTTCATTCCCTTTATATTCCTCTCATTTTACTAAAATGTCATAAGCGCCAGCTTACTACAGGAAATCTCCTGGATCACCACGCCTTTTTCTTCTTTCTCCTTAGGAGTCATCTTCACAAACTGCTCAATGGGCATGATCTTTGTAGTATACACCTCTTTTTCACGCCCGGCCAAACCTTTTTTCACTTCTATTACATTAAATTTTACCTTTAATTTGATATGCTTATAGGTCTTGACTAATAGGCCTTTATCCGCCAAATAATAAAAGTGACTCTCCAGCGAACTCTCCGGATCCACATCCTGATAAACATAGCGTTCCACGATCAGCCGAAATTTAAACGGTATTTCTTCATTATCAATGATCTCCTCAAAGGTATATTTTGCGCCCAGATACAGCTGATACGTATCCTGCATCACATACTTATGATCCTCGTACATCTGTTTATTCATTTGGATCCACCTCGATATACTCAATTTTGTTGCCGCTGATCCTGACAGCCTCCAAAATCTGGTTCTTCGACAAACCGCTTTCCGCTGAGAGCTCCTCAGGTGTCACTTTTCTGCGGAGCTCTTCTGAAAGCTCCCTGGCTTTCTCCATGACCCGATTCACCTTATCCACAGCCTTCTGATCGATTTTTTCAATTGAAGCATTCTCTGCAATATACGCTTCCATGGCATCCATGACCATCTTCATCAGCATCCCCTGCGCCTCTGTGGCATTCTCAAGACAGCCCAGCATACCGGTTCCTACTGCCAATGCCACATTACCCTCACCTATCAAGTCTTCTAAAAATACACCCTGTCCGGCATACAGCTTGGCAATATCCACTACATCCTTCAGATATATTTCTGCCAAACGTCCCTGGGCGTAGCTCTCTCCTGCCATGGCTGACAAGGTAATGGCTTCCTTCTCACCTTCACTTACATCTCCCAGAATCTGAATCTCCTTCAGATAATCCTCCAGATAATCCTTCTCTTCGTCGGTCAGATAATCATCTATATTCACCGGCTCATTGATACCGATCTTTGCTTTCACCAGATAATTAAACACCATCTGTAACTGCTCATTGTCAAATGAAAGCGGTTCAAAAGCTTCCTTCACCTGTTCTTCACTGACACAATTTCCCTGCTCTTTGGCAAGCTTCTTTACCTGCTCTAAAGTCTTGGCAAACAATACTTCCTTATTCATCTCCGGTCTCCTTTACTTAATGTGCTCATGAGTAAACAAATGGTGCTGGCAGTATTCGTAGTTACCATTACATTTGGAGCAAAAACGGAATTCCAGAGAAGGATCATCTTCGTCTGTTCTTCCACAAATGGAGCACTTATGCTTTATCACATGGGTATTGCGCTTCACCTCACTGTGAAACTCCTGACGTCTCTTAACCTGCTTCGGCGACATGGACAACCTTCCCCTCGAAGTGATCCAGAAAATCACAAAGTTCAGGAGGGAAGCCACCAGAGCGATACGGTAGAAAATATTAAACACTGTGCTTCCCACACCACCAAGTAACTGGATCAGTAAAAGCACACCATAGGCCACGCCCATCCATTTCATTTTCACCGGGATCACAAACATCAAAAGTACCTGGGCATCCGGGAAGGTCGCCGCAAATGCTAAGAAAATGGACATATTGATATAATACGTGCTAAACAGCGTGGAGGCAGTCTGTACCACTACAGGATTCACCTCTGTGCCCATAGTACGTGCAATCAGCCAATAAATAAGCAGGGCCAGAAAGCTTCCGATGATGGTATACAGCATCCCCGAAAACAGGTATACATTATACCTGTAGGTTCCCCAGATTCTCTCCAGGGAAGTACCGACACTATAATAAAAGAACAACATAATGATCGTAAACAGATCCAAACTGTCAGGTGGTATCAGTACCCAAGTCACCAGCCGCCACACTTGACCGTGCAGGATCGCATAAGGGTTCAATGTGAGAAGACTCACGATTCCCGGTGCAGCCACTTGGATGACATAACCGATCACATAACAGACGATCAATACAAGCGACAAATTCCTTACCGCATATTTTCCAAACTTCCGTTCAAAATTACTCATTTTCAATAACTCCTTAAAATAGAATAAACATAACCAGTAGTTATTATTTTACCATTCTCCGGGCCATAAGTAAACCAACTACTTTCATTTTTATGGAAAAAATAGGTTTCTAAAGAAAAATTAAGAATTTTTAGCAAAATTTTCACATTGTGTTCGATGTTAGAAAGAGTCTGTTCGTTGCAATTCGCAGAAAAGTGGTATAAAATGTCATGTGGTGAGTTGTCGGGCAAGGAGGGCCGCCTTCAGTTGGGGAAGCGCCGTGGACCGGGGCTTCCTCAACTCAAGTCTCACATCTTGTCGGCAACTACCATATACATATTTAGAGTATTATATTTTTTGTTAGTTTATATTTATAAATGTTTTAGTTTTTTATCGATGAAAGGGCAGCATGTATGAGGAATGGAATGAGGGATAGGAGTGAGGGCGCTGAAAGGGGTATCTTTCGGTTGGGGATTGATATTGGGTCTACTACGGTGAAGATCGCGATTATTGATGAAGACCATGATATATTGTTTGCTGATTATGAGAGGCATTATGCGAATATTAGGGAGACTTTGGCGGCGCTTTTGAGGAAGGCGTATGAGGAGCTTGGGGATATAGAACTTTATCCGATGATTACGGGATCGGGGGGGCTTACTTTGGCAAATCACCTGGGGGTGCCGTTTAATCAGGAGGTGATCGCGGTGGCCACCGCTTTGCAGACTTTGGCACCGGAGACGGATGTGGCCATTGAACTGGGTGGGGAGGATGCGAAGATCATTTATTTTGAAAAGGGGAATGTAGAACAGAGGATGAATGGGATCTGTGCGGGGGGCACAGGGTCGTTTATTGATCAGATGGCTTCGCTATTGCAAACGGATGCTTCGGGGTTGAATGAGTATGCGAAAGAGTATCAGTCGCTGTATACGATTGCGGCAAGGTGTGGGGTATTTGCAAAGACGGATATTCAGCCGCTGATCAATGAAGGGGCTACGAAGGAGGATCTGGCGGCTTCTATTTTTCAGGCGGTGGTGAATCAGACCATCAGTGGGTTGGCTTGTGGAAAGCCGATCAGAGGGCATGTAGCTTTCTTAGGCGGACCGCTTCACTTTTTATCAGAACTGAAGGCGGCATTTATCAGGACGCTTAAGTTGGATGAAGAGCATATGATTGATACGGACAATTCTCATTTGTTTGCAACCCTCGGGTCTGCACTGAATACGAAGGAAGATGTTACCTATACGCTTAAGGAAATGGTGGGCAAGCTTTCCTCTGAGATCAAGATGGAGTTTGAGGTGGAGCGTATGGAACCGCTCTTTACCTCTGGAGAAGAATATGATGCTTTTGTAAAACGTCATGCCGGTCATCGTGTGGGAACTGCTGATTTAAGTTCTTATCACGGGAAGGCATTTCTAGGTATTGATGCGGGTTCCACTACCACGAAGATCGCGCTGGTTTCAGAAGATGGTTCCCTGCTTTACTCTTTTTATAGTAATAATGACGGAAGTCCTTTGCATACAGCCATCCGTTCGTTGAAGGAGATTTATGGGTTACTGCCGGAGGATGTGGAAATTGTGCGATCCTGCTCTACCGGGTACGGTGAAGCTTTGATGAAAGCAGCGTTTCTTCTGGATGACGGCGAAGTAGAGACAGTGGCTCACTACTATGCTGCTGCATTTTTTGACCCTAAGGTAGACTGTATCCTAGACATCGGCGGTCAGGATATGAAATGTATCAAGATCAAGAACCAGACGGTGGACAGTGTACAGTTGAATGAAGCCTGCTCTTCCGGCTGCGGATCCTTTATTGAGACTTTTGCCAAGTCTCTGAATTACAGTGTGCAGGATTTTGCCCAAGAAGCACTGTTTGCAGCCCACCCAATCGATCTGGGTACCCGCTGCACGGTATTTATGAACTCTAAAGTTAAGCAGGCTCAAAAGGAAGGTGCCTCCGTGGCTGATATTTCCGCCGGTCTTGCTTATTCTGTTATCAAAAATGCCCTGTTTAAGGTGATCAAGGTATCTGATGCTTCTGAGCTGGGCCGAAATATTGTGGTACAGGGCGGAACCTTTTATAATGATGCGGTCCTTAGAAGCTTTGAGAAAATTGCAGATTGTGAAGCCATCCGCCCGGATATCGCCGGTATCATGGGGGCTTTTGGTGCTGCTCTGATCGCCAGAGAACGCTACGAGGAAAGTTTTGAAACCACCATGCTTTCTTACCAAAAGATATGCGATCTGAAGATCGAGACCAGCATGGCCAAATGCAAAGGCTGCACCAATAATTGTCGCCTGACCATCAACCGCTTCTCCGGTGGCAGACAATATATCTCCGGAAACCGCTGTGAACGAGGCATCGGAGGCGATAAAAATGCAGGCAAAGTACCCAATCTGTTCGACTACAAGCTACACAAGCTCTTTTCCTACCCTTCTCCGGATGCAGACAAAGCTCCCAGAGGTACGGTAGGCATCCCCAGAGTCCTGAATATGTATGAAAATTACCCTTTCTGGCATACCTTTTTCACCAAATTGGGATACCGGGTGATCCTTTCTCCCTGCTCCAACCGTCAGATTTACGAGCTTGGCATCGAATCCATTCCCAGTGAGTCAGAGTGCTATCCGGCCAAGCTGGCTCATGGTCACGTAACCTGGCTGATCAGGCAGGGCGTACCGTTTATTTTCTACCCCTCCCTGTTCTACGAACGCAAGGAATTTGAGGATGCCAATAACCACTACAACTGCCCTATCGTCACATCCTATTCTGAAAATATCAAGAATAATGTGGACGAAATCAGCCGTGGGGAAGTGGCTTTTCGCAATCCTTTCCTGTCCTTTAGAGACCTGGATACCGTAACGAAAGCTCTGATCTGTGAGTTTACCGAACTTTCACCTGCAGAAATCACAGAGGCAGCCAAGGAAGGCTGGCAGGAAATGGCAAACGCCCGCCTTGATCTGCAGAAAAAAGGAGAAGAAGTCTTAAAATACCTGAAAGACACCGGCAAACGGGGCATCGTTCTGGCCGGCCGTCCTTATCATATCGACCCAGAGATCAACCACGGTATTCCTGAGTTGATCACCTCCTATGATATCGCCGTGCTGACAGAGGATTCCATCTCTCACCTGACAAAACCCGACAGACCTTTGATCGTTTCCGACCAATGGATGTACCACTCCAGACTATACGCCGCTGCAAGCTACGTAAAAACCGTTGACAATCTGGACCTGATCCAGCTAAACTCCTTCGGCTGCGGCCTTGACGCCGTAACCACGGACCAGGTAAGTGATATCCTGTCCGGTTCCGGCAAGATATACACCTGCCTAAAGATTGACGAGGTCAACAACCTGGGGGCAGCCAGAATCCGCATCCGCTCCTTATTGTCCGCCCTCCGCGTGAGAGAAAAGCTTGGCAAGACCAGAACCATAAGGTCTTCTGCCATCCAAAAAGTGCCCTTCACCGAAGAAATGCGCGAAAACTATACAATCCTGTGTCCTCAGATGTCTCCCATCCATTTTGAGATACTGGAGCCTGCTTTTCGTGCCTGCGGATACAACTTTAAAGTCTTAGACAACGACAACAAACACTCTGTGGATGTAGGCCTAAAGTACGTAAACAACGATGCCTGCTACCCTTCCCTTCTGGTCGTTGGCCAGATCATGGAAGCACTGCTTTCCGGCAAATACGACCTAAATAAAACAGCCATTATCATGACCCAGACAGGCGGCGGCTGCCGCGCCACCAACTACGTGGGTTTCATCCGCCGTGCCCTGCAAAAAGCCGGTATGGAACAAATACCCGTAATCTCCTTAAACTTGAGCGGCATCGAGACCAATCCCGGCTTCCGCTTAAATGCAGACCTTATGCTCCGCGCTGCCATCGGCGCCCATTTCGGCGATATCTTCATGCGCTGCGTCTACCGCATGCGCCCCTACGAAGCTACTCCCGGCAGCGTCAACGAAGTACACCGCAAGTGGCTGAAAATCGTACAGGAATATGTATCTGCCAAGCATATAAACCTGCTTCGTTTCAACTCCCTGTGCAGAGAAATCATCCGAGATTTTAACCGTATCCCTCTTCTGGACATCAAGAAACCCAGAGTCGGTATCGTGGGCGAGATCCTGGTGAAATTCTCTCCCGCCGGCAACAACCACCTGGTAGAACTGCTGGAATCAGAAGGCGCAGAAGCCGTAGTACCCGACCTGATCGACTTCATGCTCTACTGTTTCTACAACCAGATTTACAAGGCAAAGCATCTGGGAACCAGTAAAAAAACCGCTAAATTAAGCTCCCTCGGCATCTGGGCCATCGAGCATATCCTACGCGGTGCCACCACAAAAGAATTTAAGAGGAGCAAGCACTTTACCCCCCCTACTCCCATCCGCGAGATTGTGGAATTTGCCAAACCCATCGTTTCTATTGGAAACCAAACAGGTGAAGGCTGGTTCCTGATCGGTGAAATGGTGGAACTGATTCACGACGGTGTACCAAACATCGTCTGCACTCAGCCCTTTGGCTGCTTACCCAATCATGTAGTAGGCAAAGGAGTAATCAAGACATTGAGGCAGCACTACCCGGAATCAAATATAGTTGCCATCGATTATGACCCCGGTGCCAGCGAAGTAAACCAATTAAATCGCATCAAACTCATGCTGTCCACCGCCCAAAAGAACTTAACACGCCAAAATATACTATAAGTTGCCGCAAACCGCCGCCAGGACAGGACTGACACATCTTCGACAGGGGGATTTCAGGGGCACAGCACACAAGTGGGTGGTGCCCCTGAAATCCCCCTGTCGAAGACATGTCAGTCCTACTCTGGCGGCTCCCCTTGTGGTAGCTTACTAGCGTTTTGCTATGTCGTAGGGTTCGCCTAAGGCTCTGGGGGGAGCGCTGTGGGTTGAGAAAAATATTAGGAGGATTAGGGTTAATGCGTATG
>JAFYSG010000116.1 GCA_017559435.1 Lachnospiraceae bacterium | reverse complement strand
TTGACACTAAGCAGTTCTTCATAGATGGTATTGTTGGTATCAACTCCTGCATTCTGGGCAAGATATCCCACAGTCTTATCTTTTGCGAAGGTCACAAGTCCTTCGTCAGGGGACATTTCTCCTACGATGATGCGTAACAGCGTGGTTTTTCCTGCGCCGTTGATGCCTACGATGGCAGCTTTTTCATTTTCCTCTATATGAAAAGATACATTACGAAGGACTTCCTTTTCTGCAAAAGCCTTGGATATATTTTGACAAGATAATATCATAATGTTTACTCCTAATACATAGTAACGTTCAGCAGGCGCTCATTCGCAAACCGGAACGGTTTCTACTATTGTATCAAAGACTTTTAGGAATGGCAACTAAAAACTAATATTTGACATTTTTTTGCTATGTAGGTATAATAGTGATGTACTATAATTTGCGGGAGGTATGCCCCAATGGAAGATAAAGAGATATCACAAGCCGTCATTGGTCGCCTGCCCAGGTATTTTCGTTATCTGGGAGACTTAAGGGATGAGGGCGTGGAGAGAATCTCCTCACAGGAGTTAAGTGAACTGATGAAGGTAACTGCTTCGCAGATTCGTCAGGATTTTAATAATTTTGGTGGTTTTGGTCAGCAAGGATATGGTTATAATGTTGATTTTCTGTATAAAGAGATCGGTAAGATACTTGGACTTGACCAAACACATCATTTTATCATCATAGGTGCCGGTAATCTGGGACAGGCACTGGGCAATTATATGAATTTTGAACGGCGCGGTTTTATTTTCAGTGGTATGTTTGACAAGAATCCGGATATGATAGGCAAAGAGGTAAGAGGTATCAAGGTGCAGCCCATGGAAGCCATGGAGCAGTTTGTCAGGGAGAATGATATTGACATTGCAGTTTTGACCATTCCTAAGACCGGCGTTGTAGATGTGGTTGAGAAGCTTGTGGCAAATGGGATCAAAGCAATCTGGAATTTTGCTCACGTAGATCTCAACGTGCCTGAGGGTATTCAGGTGGAGAATGTACATTTGTCCGACAGCCTGATGAAATTGTCATATAACTTCAGTCGTTATATGAAGGAAAAAGAGAGAAGTTGATGACGTTATACATAGCGGCGAAAGGACTGGTAAGAGGACTGTTTGAGCAGTCTTTCTTGCTTTTAGGGGAGGCATTCATGGAATATCTGTTGACAGCAAAAGAGATGCAGGGGTATGATAGAGCAACCATAGAGAGAATTGGTATACCTGACCTTGTTTTGATGGAGCGGGCTGCTCTTGCGGTCTATGAGGAAATTCTAAAAGTACTTGGCATGACCGGTTTTGGAAGAAAGAAAGTGTTGATTTTGACCGGCTGCGGAAATAATGGAGCCGATGGGCTTGCACTGGCAAGGTTGTTAGCAGAACATGGACAAGGTTTTGAGGTAGACGTCCTGCTCTGCGGGAACCCTGACAAGGCAACAAAAGCATGGAAGATCCAATGTGAAATTTTAAAGCATTTTCCGGTAAGGACAGGCAGCAAGTACCCGGAAGGTGAATATGATATTTTGATAGATGCTCTTTTTGGCGTAGGGTTGTCCAGAGATGTGACCGGAGAGTATAGGGAACTGATCTGTTGGCTGCAAGAGAGAAAAGGTTTTAAAGTGGCAGTAGATATGCCCAGCGGAATCCATAGTGACACAGGTAAGGTAATGGGCTGTGCGGTGAAGGTTGATCTGACTGTTTGCTTTGCCTTTGGAAAAAGAGGGCTTTATGCCTATCCGGGATGTGAGTATGCCGGCAAGGTGGTAGTAAAGAATATTGGCATCGGTGAACAGGCTTTTGGAGATACAAGACCGGGGATGTTTCGCTACACAGAAAAACCGGCAGAACTGTTGCCGGATCGGTGCAAACATGGCAATAAGGGTACTTTTGGGAAAGTGCTGTTGGCCGCCGGGAACAGGAACATGGCAGGGGCAGCGGTGCTTGCAGCACAAGGTTGCTACCGTGCCGGAGCAGGGATGGTCAAAGTGCTAACCAGAGAATGCAACCGTGTAATCTTACAGACCGCTGTGCCGGAAGCGTTATTGTGTACGGAAGATCCGGCAGAAGAAACCTATGAGTGGCCCAGTGTGTTGACCATAGGACCGGGCCTTGGGACAGATCAATGGGCGTATGATGTTTTTAGCTCTTTTCTGAAAGATAGTGATCTGCCCATGGTGATCGATGCAGATGGTTTGAATCTGTTATCTAAATATCAAGAGCTTATGGAACTGGTAAGGATGCAGGCCGATGCAGGGAGGATGTTCCTTCTCACTCCTCACATAGGAGAGCTGGCCAGACTGTGCGGCATGGGGATCGATCAGGTGAAAGAAGAACCGGTGGAAACTGCTTTAAGGCTTGCAGAAAATTTAAATTGTGTTATAGTAAGTAAAGATGCACGGACGTATGTTTGTCAGAGCGGTAAGCCGGTGTGCATGAACACCACCGGAAACAGCGGAATGGCTGTGGCGGGAAGCGGTGATGTTCTGACAGGAATCATCGCCGGGCTGCTGGCACAGGGAATGCCCCCCTTTGAAGCGGCCGGCGTAGGGGTATATCTTCATGGAAAAGCCGGAGAGCAAGCTGCATCCGAACTGGGCGAGCATGGCATGATGGCCGGGGATCTGGTGAAGGCCATTACAAAAGTGTGTAAAAAATAATAAGAAAGGCGGAACATACCATGAAAACGCAGAATATCAGAGAGTGCGAATTTCAGAGGGTATATGCACAGATAGATTTAGATGTCATTAGAAATAATGTGATGTGTATGAAGGAACACATTAATCCTCACACACGGATCATGGCAGTACTTAAGACGGATGCTTACGGTCATGGATGCATTCCCATAGCGAAATGTATCGATGCCTTTGAATGTATATATGGATATGGAGTGGCAAGTGCAGAGGAAGCATTGATCTTAAGAAATGAGGGTATAACAAAACCGATTTTGATCCTGGGTTATTCATTTTCTTACAGTTATGAACCGTTGATCCGGGAGGATATCTGTCTTACTGTTTTTAGGGAAGATACGCTTTTGCAGCTTTCCGAAGCGGCCGGAAAAGTTGGCAGGAAAGCAAAGATTCACATCAAGGTGGATACGGGAATGAGTCGTATCGGTATTCCTGCGGATGACAGAGGTTTTATGTTGATACAAAAAGCCATGGAGATGGAGAATATCTGTATAGAGGGAATTTTTACTCATTTTGCAAAAGCAGATGAGAGAGATAAGACAGACGCATTGCACCAACTTACGGTATTTCAGGATTTTTTACAAAGGATAGAGAGTGAACTTGGTCTGCATATTCCAATCAAACATTGTGGCAACAGTGCAGCAATCCTGGAGATGCCTTCCACACAAATGGATATTGTCCGTCCGGGAGCGATCCTTTATGGTTTATGGCCTTCCGGTGAGCCAAATCCGGAAATTATGAAATTAAAACCTGCTCTGTCACTGCATAGTCACGTGATCTTTGTAAAAGACCTACATAAGGGGCAAAGTGTCAGCTATGGAGGAACCTTTACGGCAGAAAAAGAAATGAGGATTGCGACGATACCGGTGGGATATGGTGATGGTTATCCAAGAATGCTTTCGGGTAAGGGGCATGTGCTGATCAGAGGGCAGAAAGCACCTATCTTAGGAAGGGTATGCATGGATCAGTTTATGGTAGATGTCACCGAGATTGATGATGTTACGGAAGGAGATCATGTGACTTTGATCGGTACAGACGGTGCAGAACAGATAACGGCAGAGTTTCTGGGAGAACTCTCCGGCCGATTTAATTATGAGCTGGTATGTTGCCTGGGAAAACGTATTCCCAGAGTCTATGTAAGCGGAGGAAATATCAGTGCTGTAAGAGCACCCTATGAAGCCTGAGTAAGGGCCCCGGATTATCCTGAAAAGAGAAAGATGTGTGAATACCTTCAGATAAACTGGAAATAATATTACCAGATTTTGAAGAAGGAGAAAGTCATGAAAAGAGGAGATGTATATTACGCAGATTTAAGACCGGTCATCGGATCGGAGCAGGGAGGGATACGCCCCGTTCTGATCATACAGAATGATGTGGGCAACAGACATAGTCCCACCGTAATCTGCGCGGCTATTACATCTAAGATGAATAAGGCGAAGCTGCCTACACATATTGAACTGAATGCAATGCTTTATGATATGGATAAGGATTCCGTGGTCCTTTTGGAACAACTTAGAACCATAGATAAGAAACGTTTGAAGGATAAGGTGTGCCATTTAGACGGAGAAATCATGGAAAAAGTGAATCGGGCATTAAAAATCAGTCTGGAACTGGATACATAAGAGATGCAGTTCTTGACGTTTTACGCATGAAGTGTTATGATACTAAAGAGAATTTATATAAAAGGAGTACAAAACATGTCAGGACATTCTAAATTTGCGAATATTAAGCATAAAAAGGAAAAAAATGATGCTGCAAAGGGTAAGATTTTTACCATTATCGGAAGAGAAATTGCCGTTGCGGTAAAAGAGGGTGGTCCGGATCCCAATAATAACTTCAAGCTGGCTACTGTAATTGCCAAGGCAAAAGCCAATAACATGCCCAACGATACTATTGAGCGTGGTATCAAGAAAGCTGCCGGAGATGTAGGCAACGTAAACTATGAATATGTAACCTATGAGGGATATGGCCCCAGCGGTATCGCTATCATTGTAGATGCCCTTACCGATAATAAGAACCGTACTGCGGCTAACGTAAGGAGTGCTTTTACCAAGGGACAGGGTAATATAGGTACTCCGGGCTGTGTATCCTTTATGTTTGATAAGAAGGGACAGATCATCATTGATAAGGAAGAGTGTGATCTGGAAGCAGATGATCTGATGATGATGGCACTTGATGCAGGGGCAGAGGACTTTGCAGAGGAAGAGGACAGTTTTGAAGTGCTGACGGATCCGGACAGCTTTGATATGGTGAGAGAAGCCCTGGAGAAGGAAGGAATTCCTATGATGAGTGCAGAAGTGACCATGATTCCGCAGAACTATGTGGCTTTGACGGATGAGACTGCTGTAAAGAATCTTCAGAAGACTTTGGATCTTTTGGAAGATGATGACGATGTGCAGGCAGTATACCATAACTGGGATGAATAAAGGAGAATACGAAATGGCAAAACAGTGGAAAAGAGAGACAGTCTGCATTCAGTCCGGCTGGCAGCCGACGAAGGGGCAGCCAAGGGTACTTCCCATCATACAGAGCACTACTTTTAAATATGACACTTCCGAGCAGATGGGTAAGCTGTTTGATCTGGAAGAAAGCGGGTATTTCTACACCAGACTGCAGAACCCTACCAACGATTTTGTGGCACAGAAGATCTGTGAACTGGAGGGTGGTGTGGCAGCCATGCTCACCAGCTCCGGACAGGCAGCCAATTATTATGCCGTATTTAATATCTGTGAGGCCGGTGATCATGCCGTAATGTCTTCCACAGTATATGGCGGTACTTTTAA
>JAFYSG010000115.1 GCA_017559435.1 Lachnospiraceae bacterium | reverse complement strand
CATTTATTTGGGGGAGCCCTCTCCCTACTCTGTGAATCAGGAACTTTATATCGATATGCTGCCTGTTGACGACTCCCCCAGTGCTTCTATTAACAGTGGTATCTGGCGGATCACCCTGGAACCCATAAGAACCATTACAGGACAATATTACCTATATCTGCCATCCTCGACTGCCCGTAGCGAAGGAACCGGCTTTACCTCCCCCACTCCACAGGTCACCATGACTATCCCCTCCACTGCCGCCAAAGTTATCAGCGTAGGGGCTTATAACAGTATCACAGAAGCCTATGCAGACTTCTCCGGAAGAGGATATGTGGACACTGACCGCACAATCGGAGTGGTCACAGGTGGCCTGATCAAGCCGGATCTGGCCGCTCCGGGAGTCAATATCCTGGCCCCGGATCTGTACGGAGACTACACTTTAGTGACCGGTACCTCCTTTGCCACCCCCATTGTCAGTGGCTGCGCAGCCCTTTTAATGGAATGGGGCATTGTCAGAGGTAATGATCCATTTCTATATGGGGAAAAAGTAAAAGCATACCTTCGAAGCGGAGCTCAGCCTATACGTGGAGAAACAGAATACCCCAATAACAGAGTGGGCTTCGGAGCCCTCTGCGCATCAAAAAGTCTGCCCATTTAACCGGGCAGACTTAAAATCATCTTCTATTCTATTCTGCATAAAACGTCTTGAGCATCCTGACACAATACTCCGTATCCTTTGCCCCTGCAGTCTCCACCGCGGAATGCATGGCGAGTTGTGGCAGTCCAATATCCACACTGGACACTGATACATGTGAAGCAGAGATGTTTCCCAGGGTAGAACCACCTACTGCATCCGCTCTGTTTGCAAAGGTCTGAAAAGGTACACCGGCTCTCATACAAAGCTCTTTCACTTTCGCAGCCGAATACGCATCTGTAGTATACTTCTGGCTTCCATGATACTTGATCACGATACCACCATTCAGATACGGCCGATTCGTAGGATCTGCCTTCTCCGGATGATTGGGATGAACCCCATGGGCATTGTCCGCCGATATCAGGAAGCTCCCTGCTACCAACTGTCGATATCCTGTCACAGTGACTCCCATTGCCTCACCGGCTCTCATCAGCACATCCTCAAGAAACGTAGAATCTGCCCCCTGCTTCGTGCCGCTTCCCACTTCCTCATTATCAAACACGGCACACACATTCACATATTTCTGTGGCTTGCTTTCCACAAATGCTTTCATCGAAGCATAAGCACATTGTAAGTCATCCAGTCTGGGAGACAATACAAATTCATCCTGCAATCCAATGGTCTTACCCGGCTCTCTCACATATAAGAACAGATCATGTCCCAGAATGTCCTCCGCTTTCACTCCCGCTTCTTCTGCCACCAACGCAAGCAACGCACCTTTTCCGCCATTCTCAAGCCCACCTGCCATAAGCGGCAGCATATCAATCTGTGGATTGTACTCTACCCCTTTATTGATTTCCCGGTTCATATGAATCGCCACATTGGGAATCACCAGAAGATCCCTGTCGATATTCACAAGCCTGGAAGCAAGCCCCTCCGCATCCTTCACCACAATTCTTCCTGCCACAGACAGAGCGCGGTCCAGCCACGTAGATAAAATCATTCCGCCGTACTTCTCTGTATTCAGCTTCACATACTGCCCTTCCACAGTAAGTTCCGGTGCTTCTTTCACTTTAAATGCAGGTGAATCACTGTGAGAAGCGGTGATATGAAAACCCTTTACAGCCGCAAATCCCTTTATAGCCTCAGAAACCGGAATACGCAAAGCAATCAGAGAGGAATCATTACGTGTCACATAATATTTACCGCCCGCCTCTGCCTTCCAGTCCTCTGCTTCCTTCCACTCCCTGTAACCTGCTGCCTCAAGCATCTCCTTAAGCTGTGATACTGCATGGAAACATGTAGGACTCTTTTGTATGAATTCCAACATTTGCGCCGTTATATTTGCATTACTCATAAATAATCCCCTTAGACAACTCTTTAGCCTTTTCATCTCCACAGAAAACAGCTGTTATGGCAAGCCCAAAAGAAATAGCACATCCCATACCTCTGGAGGTAATCACATGCTCTGATACTGCCACTGCATCATAAACCACCTCTGCCCCCTTAAGCTGATCTTCAAATCCCGGATAACAACAAGCCTTTCTGCCCTCCAGGATTCCTCTGTGTCCCAATACAGACGGCGCTGCACAGATGGCCGCCACATATTTCCCCGCCTGATCAAAAGCATTTACCTGCTCCATCAACTTGTCACAAGCTTCCAGATTCGTGGTACCGGGCATACCTCCGGGAAGCACCAGCATGTCCATACTGTCAAAATCCACTTCCTCCAATGTACAATCGGCAGTTACTTTAATGCCGTGAGAGCCTTCTACCACCACATCTGCAGTGACAGAAGCCATGGTCACACTGATACCTGCTCTTCTACAGATATCCACTACTGTAAGTGCTTCGATCTCCTCAAATCCTGCTGCAAGAAAAATTGCAATTTTATTCATTTTGTATCCTCCAACTTATACAATAATCGTTCTGTTCATATGTTTCATTATAATAACTTTAACCCCATCTGTCAAACCAATCCAAGAAATCATTTGCTTTCCGGCATAAAAAGCGATATACTTAAGATAATGAATATCATGCCCCAAAACAGTTAGGAGAACATCATGGAAATAGAAAGAAAATTTACTTTAAAAACACTTCCTGAAAATCTGGAAGCCTACCCGCACCATCATATCGAACAAGCCTATCTGAGCGTAGATCCCGTAGTAAGAGTCAGAAAAGAGGATACCCAATACTACCTGACTTACAAAGGTAAAGGCATGATGGCCCGGGAAGAGAGCAATCTGCCTTTAAATGAAGCCGCATATTATCATTTACGTGCGAAGGCTGACGGCAATATCATCTCCAAGACCAGATATCGTATCCCTCTGCCTCATCCCAGGTTCAAAGAATGCTGTCCTACACCGCCGGATAATTATACATTGACAATCGAACTGGATGTGTTTGACCCACCTTTTGCTCCCCTCATTATGGCAGAAGTGGAATTTGGAAGCAAAGAAGCTGCCGAAAACTTTTTGCCACCGGATTGGTTTGATGAAGATGTTACTTACTGTAAAGAATACCACAATTCCTATCTGGCTTTGCATCGTATATAGTAAATAAACCGGAGTGCCCTGTGTAACTACACACTGACATCTCCGGTTTTTTCATTTCTCTGCAGACCTAAGCCTCGTCTACAACTTAACTCAATTTCCAGATCTCCTCATTATACTGACGTATGGTACGGTCTGAAGAGAAAAATCCTGCCTTAGCAATATTAATCAGACTCATCTTCTTCCACTTCTCTCTATCCTCAAAATCCGCAAACATTCTATCCTTGGTGACAATATAATCCTCCAGATCTAAAAGTGTCATAAACCAGTCCTTATTCAGCAATTCATGATACAGTCTTCGCAGGTTCTCTTCCTGTCCTACTGAAAGGGCCTTACTGCTTACGATAAAGTCCACCGCTTCTTTAATCATCGGATTTTTCTCATAATATTCCCCGGGCACATAATCCCTGTCTGTATAATGCCGAATGACTGCATCGGAATCCTGACCGAAGATATAAATATTTTCATCTCCCACCAGTTCCCGGATTTCCACGTTGGCACCGTCTGCTGTACCCAATGTCACAGCACCGTTTAACATAAACTTCATATTACCGGTTCCGCTGGCCTCCTTACTTGCCAGAGAGATCTGCTCAGACACATCACATGCAGGAATCAGCTTCTCTGCATAACTTACGTTATAATTCTCCACCATCACTACTTTTATAAAAGGTGCCACATCCGGGTCATGATTTACAATTTCCTGAAGTACCAGCAACAAGTGAATAATATCCTGGGCGATCACATAGGCTGGCGCCGCTTTAGCCCCAAACAGAAAGGAGATGGGCCTCATCGGTTTTTTGCCCTTTTTAATCTCCAGATATTTGTGGATGATATACAGTGCATTCATCTGCTGGCGCTTATATTCATGCATACGCTTGATCTGAATGTCAAAGATTGATTCCGGATCAAGTTCCACACCCTCATGCTTTGCAATATAAGCGGCCAACGCTTCCTTCTTCTGCTTCTTGATCTTGGCAATGGCATCCAGAACCCTGCTATCTTCCTGAAAGCTAAGCAGCTTCTGAAGCTCCTTAGCATCCTTCTTAAAACCACTTCCGATGGTCTCCTCCAAAAGCTTCGTTAATTCTTTATTGCAGGACAACAGCCATCTGCGGAAAGTGATACCATTGGTCTTATTATTGAATTTATAAGGATATAGTTTATAAAAATGATTCAACTCCGTTTTTTTAAGAATTTCCGTATGAATGGCAGCCACACCGTTTACCGAAAAGCCATAATGAATGTCTATATGAGCCATATGGACTCTTCTGTTCTCGTCTATGAGCTGCACCTTCGGATCAGGATACTGTTTACGCACACGCACATCCAATTCTTTGATGGTGGGAACCAGTTGAGGCACCACTCTTTCCAGATAGTGCAGGGGCCACTTTTCCAAAGCTTCAGCCAGAATGGTATGGTTGGTATACGCACAGGTCTGACTGACTACCGAAATAGCCTCTGCCATAGAGAATCCTTCCTGCTTGGTCAGGATACGGATCAGTTCCGGGATCACCATGGTAGGATGGGTATCATTGATCTGGATCACCACATGCTCATGGAGGGCATGTAGGTCATAGTCCTTTTGTTTCATTTCATCCAGAATCAACTGGGCTGCACAACTTACCATAAAATATTGCTGATGAATACGCAGCAGATTACCGGCTTCATCCGAATCGTCCGGGTATAAAAACAGTGTCAGGTTCTTCTCAATAGCATCTTTATCAAAAGCAATTCCCTCTTTCACCAGATTTTCATCCACCGTTTCCAGATCAAACAAATGAAGCTTATTCACACCATTATCATAACCGATCACATCTATGTCATACATTCGACCGGTCACCTTCCGATTCCCAAATGCCACCTCATAAGTCACATCCGTCTTGGTAAGCCAGCTTTGCTTCTCTATCCATTCATTCTTCCGGGCTTTCTGAAGTTTGTCCTCAAATACCTGTTTAAAAAGACCAAAGTGATAATTCAAACCGATACCATCTCCGCATAGACCCAGCGTGGCAATAGAATCCAGAAAACAGGCCGCCAGCCTTCCCAGACCGCCGTTTCCAAGGGAAGGCTCCGGTTCCGCCTCTTCTATCGCACAAAGAGACTTGCCCTTGGCAGAAAGTACCCTGTCTACTTCCTCATAAATACCCAGATTCAACAGATTATTGCTAAGGAGCTTACCGATCAAAAACTCTGCGGAAATATAATAGACCTTCTTCCTTCCGGTGATAGGCGTCTTCTCTCTGATCAGTTCTTTACAGACATTTAACAACACATCATACAGCTCTTTGTCAGTGCACGCTTCCAACTGCTTCTGATAGAGCTTGCCTGCCCAGTCAGTAATTTTCGCTTCTATGTTCATGATATCCTCCAATTCTTTCCTGGCAAAACTTCCTTCTTAGTGGATATCAATGCCCTGAAAACGCTGATACTATTCACATATTTGCAATTTAAAACTTTTCCGCAATTTTCTCAATCCCTGCAACCTTCAGCAATTCCCCTGTATAAGGATGCTCATGGGAGGTATAAATCTTCTGCGGAGTACCACGCTCCACGATTTTGCCCTTCTCCATAATGATCACATGGTCGCAAAGTTCATAAACCACCCGAAGGTCATGGGAAATAAACAAAATTGCCAACCCCATCTCTTCTTTCAACCTTTGTAAAAGGTCGAGGATCTGGGCCTGTATGGTCACATCCAGTGCCGACACCGGTTCGTCAGCCACCAATACTTTGGGTTCACTCATCAGGGCCAGGCCAATGGCCACACGCTGTCTTTGCCCGCCGGATAGTTGTCCGGGATATCGGTTTGCAATTTCCGGATCAAGCCCTACTTTGGTCAGCATGGAAAGTGCCTTTTGCCTGCGCTGTTCTTTGGTGTAACCACCTTTTACTTTCAGAGGTTCCTCTAAGATCCAACCTATGGTCTTCCTGGGATTCAAGGAACTGTAAGGATCCTGAAATACCATCTGGACACTTCCTGCCTCACACTCTAGCTTACCGCTATAGGCTTTATTTAATCCTACGATCACCTTTGCTAACGTACTTTTGCCACAGCCGCTTTCACCTACCATCCCCAGAACCTCTCCTTTGTGAAGGGTAAAATCTACGCCCTTTAGCACTTCTTGCTCCTGTTTCTTTCCCAAGATGCCCTTGGAAGAATAGTAGCTGACACAAATGTCTTTCACCGAAAGCACTACTTCCTCATGGAAAAAGTCCTTCTCTTCCTTCACCTGATCACAACCCGGAATGGCAGCGATCAAATGTTTTGTGTATTCCTTCTGAGGATTTCCAAAAATTTGCTCCGTGTTTCCCTGCTCTACGATATACCCATTCTGCATGACCACCACACGTTTGCACAGCTTCCGCACCAGGCTCAGATCATGGGAAATAAATAATATCCCGGTCTTATATTCTCGGTTCAGCTTCTGCAGAAGCTCAATAATCTCTGCCTGAATGGTCACATCCAGTGCAGTGGTAGGTTCATCAGCCACCAAAATCTTAGGTCTGCAGACGATGGCCGCCGCAATCATCACTCTCTGGCGCATGCCTCCGGACAACTCGTGAGGATATTGATCATAGACCTTCTCCGGAAATGGAAGCTCTGCCTCTCTTAAGGCCCAAATAGCCCGCTCATAGCGCTTCTCTTTGGTCATATTTGTGTGAAGCTTCAGCGCTTCTTCCACTTGCCAGCCGATTTTCATCACCGGATTTAAGCTGGTCATGGGCTCCTGGAAGATAATGGCGATATCGTCTCCCTGAAGTTCTCTCATCTCCTGCCTGCTACAGGTGAGCAGCTCTTTTCCCTGAAACAGAATCTGCCCTCTCTTTTTCATATCGCGCCTGGACAAAAGGCCGCAGATGGCCAGGGCACTCATGGTCTTACCGGAACCGGACTCGCCCACGATACCCACGATATCTCCTTCTTCCATTACCAGATCAAAATCATACACTACTGTCTCCGGTTTGGAATGATCATGAAATTCTATGTTAAGATCTCTAACCTCCAGCATATACTACCTCTCTTTCAGGCCATCAGCCAGCAGGCTGAAACCAAGCACCAGTACCACGATCATAAGTCCCGGAAACAACGCATAAGAGGGCTGGGAAAACAGGTATGTCTGGGCCTCTGACAGCATTCTTCAAAGACTGGCATCCGGCGGCTGTACACCGATTCCCAGATAACTCATGCCGGCTTCTGCCAGCACCGCATTGTTAAAACCGATCATCAACGTGGGCACCAACACCGACAGTATATTGGGCAGAATGTGGACAAACATGATACGCAAATGACCACAGCCCATGATCTTGGCGTTTTTTACATAATCCATTTCCCTCTGTTTCAGATACTCACTCCTAACCACTCTGGCAAAGCTGGGAATAAAAGCAATACCCAGTGCTATGATCACCTGATATTTTCCACTACCGAAAAGGAGGCTTAGCACCTGATTTTTCTCACTGTCGAAAAGGCTGACAACTACCAGTGCCAGCAAAATACTGGGAAATGCAAACAGCGCATCGATCACTCGCATCAGCACCTCATCGATCCAGCCGCCAAAGTAACCGGTAAAGGCACCAATCAAAACTCCTGCTCCCGCACCGATCCCCACGGTACCCACTGCCACCAACAGAGTGGTCTTGGCGCCTACCATCACCCTGGTAAATATATCTCTGCCATAATTGTCGCAACCAAAAGGATGACGCCAGGATATCCCTGCAAATTTTAGATCTATATTCATGGTCTCCGGATCATAGGGCAGGAAAAAGAGTCCTACCAGAATCATAAGAAGCATCACACTCGTCAGAATACTTCCGGTCACCAGAATATCGTTTCTCTTCTTTTTCATCATGACTGCTCCTCCAAACGTATGCGGGGATCGATCCACTGATAGATCAGATCCACCAGACCATTGATCACAATGACAGTCGCAGCCAGACTTACGATCACTGCCATAACCACCGGATAATCCCTGTTTGAAATGGAGGTCATGAGGATACGCCCGATTCCCGGAATGCTAAATACCTGTTCCACAATAATGCTTCCTGCAATAATGTCCGTAAAAGTCATTCCCAGAAAAGTCACCACCGGTAGCATGGCATTTTTCAGAATATGTTTATATAACACACCCTTAGTGTTATTTCCTCTGCTGTAAGCAGTTCTCACATAATCCTTTTTCTTCTCTCCAACCAGTCCGCTGCGAAGCAGCTTAACTGTCATAGATATCTTGGGAAGTGCAATGGCGATGGAAGGGAAAATCATGTATCCCAAAAATCCGGTAATGCTTTGGGTATAGGACACATACCCTCCCGGCATAAACAGCTTCAGCACAATGCCAAACAACAGGGTGATCAGAATTCCTGCAAAAAAGGGCGGCACTGCCATGATCACCTGATTCACTGCATAGATCACCCGGTCTGCCACACCGCCCTCACGCTTTGCCACATACAATCCCAAAGGAATAGACACGAAGATAATGATCAAAATGGACATGACACTCATGGTAACCGTAATCGGCACTTTGTCTGCCAGCATTTGTTTCACGGGCAGGCTGTAGCTGTAAGACTTTCCCATATCACCTTGTATAAAAGATATCAGCCAGTCGCCGTAGCGAACCATAAAGGGTCTGTCAAGGCCCATCTCTTTTCTCAGCGCTTCCACTCTCTCCGGTGTAGCCTCCGTGCCCAGCTTTGCAAGCGCCGGGTCACCGGGTATCACCGTAAAACAGAGAAACACCAGAAAAGAGACCAGCAAAAGTGTAAGGCACATGGTCAGGATTTTTTTACCAACGTACTTCACCTCAGGGTCTCCTCTCGTTATTATTCTACGATATACAACTTAGAGTAATCCTGCACATAAAGAGGATAGAACTCATAACCTGCATACTTTTTGTTCAAAGCAACAAACTCTGCCATATCCTGAATATATACATTGGCAGCTGTCTTGGTCAGAATCTGCTGACACTCCTTAAAAGCTTTTGTACGCTCTTCCTCGTCAATGGAGGTCTCTGCCTTGGCATACACTGTATCATATTCAGGATTGCTGTAATTAATAAAATTCTTGGAACTGTCCGAAGTAAAACGGATCAGCATGGAGCTGGCAGTCAGACTGGAGGCATCCAATCCTACAACTGTTCCTTCAAACTTTCTTCCGGAATAGACATCGCTGACCCAGGTCTCCCACTCGATCAACTCAATCTTGGCTGTCACACCGATAGCCTTTAACTCTTCTGCCAGTACCTGGGCTGTCTCCACATGGGGAGCATAGTTAGAAGGCACCTTGATGGTAAAGGTAAACCCATTGGGATATCCGGCCTCTTTTAACAACTGTTTCGCCTTCTCCACATCCTTAGTATAATAATCTGCCAGTTGTGGCATATAATACTTGCCGAAAGCCGGGAACATGCTACTTCCCACAGGGGTACCATGTCCATCGGAAGTCATATCCAGAAGATACTGCTTGTCAACCCCATAACACAGGGCCTGACGAACCTTCTCATTGTTAAATGGTTCTACCGCATGATTCAGGTACAAAGCCTGTACCAGATTCATGGTTCCTTCCAACACCTCAAACTGACCGTTTAACTGGGATGCCTGTGTGGAAGTGAGCCTTGCGTACATATCAATGGCACCACCGTTTAAGTTCATGACAATGGAATCCGCATTAGCACATACCTTCAGGATCACATTGTCAATGTGCGCCTTCTCTCCCCAGTATTCTTCAAACTTCTTCATCACGAAGCTCTCTTGGGGTGCATGGGAAACAAACTTGTAGGGACCGGTTCCGATGGCCACTGTATCCGGTGTCTCATTGGAAGCCGGTATAATAGCGGTATCCATGGCCGCCAGGAAATCTGCATTGGACTCTGCCAAAACGATCTCTATGGTCTTCTCATCCGGTGTATTGATACTTACAATATTAGCAAACGCCGCTACCAAAGGAGCTCCCTCACTGGTATCGGCGCATCTTTCGATCGAATATCTGACATCCTCTACTGTGACCAGGCTCCCGTCGTGGAACTTCACACCCTCTCTTAAGATAAATGTGTAAGTCTTCTTATCCTCTGACACTTTGTAATCACTGGCTACAGCAGGGTTTAAATTACCATCTCTGTCCGGCTTCACCAGACCTTCAAATATATTGAAAAATACCTCTTCTGTTCCTGCCGCAACTGCTTTGTGTGGGTCAAGACTGTCCTCTACATCCTGAGGTATTCCAATGGTAATCTGAGATCCGGTACTCTCACCCTGCCTCTTACCTGCACAACCTGACAGTGTAAGGGCCAGTGACAACACAACCATCAGAAGAGCTGATAAAGCTTTTCTTTTCATTGTGTGCTTCCTTTCTCAAATAAATATTTGTTACGAGGTCATTGTAACCTAATCAATACGAAAATGCAAGATATTATGACAGTGTTTTGAAAAAAATACGCGAAAGGGGCGTTCCGGTGCAGCCACCGTAGGAAAGGTCCGTGAAACATTGCCATCGGGCAGGCATGGTCCGTATAGCGGCACGCTCTCGCTCCGTGAAAAACGTAGCGGTACTAGGGCTCGAAAGTACCGAGCCCAAGGACCGACGTTTTTCAAGGGCCTTTATACGGACCATGCCTGCCCGATGGCAATGTTTCACGGACCTCTCCCACGGTGGCTGCGCGGAACTTGGTGACATATTTTCACAATATACATATATTAGAATAAGGTATTTTGATGAGGAAAATGGGAATGCGTAAGGTATTGTGGGATATGGAAGTTGGGGAAAGAAATCGCATTGTGGAAATAGACTGTAATAGTGCTCTGAGAAGGCGGCTTATGGAGCTTGGGTTTGTAAAGGATGGGGTGGTTTTGTGTGTGGGTGAAAGTCCGTTGAAGGATCCGAAAGCTTATGAGGTTCGGGGGATTGTAGTGGCTTTGCGGGGGATAGAAGGGAAAGAGATTTGGGTGGAGGATGGTTATGGGATTGACAGTGAAATCAACGGGGTTTAAAACGTGTGATACCGGGCTATGTCTGCAAAAAAGGTCAGCTCAGGATAAGGTCATCGCAGTGGCTGGGAATCCGAATGTAGGGAAAAGTACTCTGTTTAATGCTTTGACAGGTTTGAAACAGCATACTGGAAATTGGGCAGGTAAGACAATCTCCAGTGCCCAAGGCTATTGCAAGAGTGACAATTATTCTTATGTTCTTGTGGATATTCCGGGGACCTGTTCCCTGGTTCCTCACTCTGCTGAAGAAGAAGTTGCCAGTGATTTTCTGTGCTTTGGGGAAGCAGACGGTGTGGTGGTAGTCTGCGACGGCACCTGTCTGGAACGGGGGATGAATCTGTTGCTTCAGGTACTTACCCTTACTTCACAGGTAGTTTTGTGCGTAAATCTAATGGATGAGGCGGCGCGCAGAAATATCCACGTGGACCTTAACAAACTGGAGCAGCTTCTGGGAATTCCGGTGATCGGGACCGTGGCACATAGTTCACAGGCGCGTCAGGACTTTTTGAATGCGCTGGACCGAATGGTAGCATCCCAAGACAGCTCATTTTCCGGGAATGGCGATTGCTTTGAGAATGGTAGTTGCACTGCTGACATTATCTGTACCACCGCAGGCTGCGACTTTTGTCAAGGCTGTGCAATGGTAAATCAGGAATCTTTCTGCCAACCAAATTCTTATCCCCTCACCTACGAGGCGACTGTAGAAGCAGCTTTGGATGTGGTACAGGAAGGTTTAAGGAAGTATCTGCCGGTTAATGCCGGACTTCGCTGGCTTAGCCTGATGCTCTTGGAAAAATGTTATCCTTTCGCACCGGGGCAACCTCTTTTGGTTGTTTTTTCCACAGCATCTGAATACATTCAAGAACTCTATAACAAGGGTTGGGAGATTCTTGAAAAAGGTGGCTATACCCCTGAAACTTTTTCTGATACGATCATCACCCACACAGCCCATAAGGCTGCTGAAATCTGTGCCAAGTGCTGCACCAGAACCACCTCTTCGTCTCACACTTCCACAGACAGACGGCTTGACAAACTTCTAACCAGTCCTTTTACGGGTTACCCGATCATGTTTCTTTTTTTACTATTTCTGTTCTGGATCACCATTGTGGGAGCCAATTATCCTTCCCGGCTACTTTCGTGGGTATTCGGACGGGGCGAGGAGATGCTGGATGAATTGCTGCTATTTGTAAAGATACCTGACTGGTTACGGGAAGCTTTTGTTTATGGAATCTTTCGCACCGTAGGCTGGGTGGTTTCTGTGATGCTTCCTCCTATGATGATCTTCTTTCCAATTTTTACCCTGTTAGAGGATGCAGGATATCTGCCACGGATAGCCTACAATCTGGATTACTGTTTCCAGAAGTGCCGTTCCTGCGGCAAGCAGGCTCTGACCATGTCCATGGGATTCGGATGCAACGCTGCCGGTGTAGTGGGTTGCCGGATCATTGACTCCCCCAGAGAACGCCTGATCGCCATACTGACCAACTCCTTTGTCCCCTGTAACGGACGGTTTCCTATGTTGATCGCAATGATCAGTATGTTTCTTCTGCCGGTATCCTCTTCCTTACTGGGAGCCTTGTGCCTGACTGTCCTGATTATACTGGGCATTCTGATGACCTTCTTAAGTTCCGCCCTACTGTCCTCTACTGCCTTAAAGGGGTTTCCCTCCTCTTTTGTTTTGGAGCTTCCGCCTTTTAGACGGCCCAAAATCGGCAACGTCATCGTTCACTCTCTGACAGACCGGGTATCATTCCTGTTAGGAAGAGCCTTACTCACGGCTGCCCCGGCCGGATTACTTCTTTGGGTCATGGCCAATGTAAGTTGGAATGGCACGACCCTTTTAACGCTCTTCTCAGGGATACTTGATCCCTTTGGCCGTCTCCTGGGGTTGGACGGTGTCATCCTTATGGCCTTTGTCCTGGGACTTCCGGCCAACGAGATCGTGCTTCCTATTATCCTGATGGCATATGCCAGTCAAGGTAGCCTGCAACAATTGTCAGGGTATGCTGAGATGAGGGCAATGTTAATTGCCAACGGCTGGACCTGGCAGACAGCTGTCAGCACCTGCCTTTTCTCACTGATGCACTGGCCCTGTGCCACCACCCTTTTGACCATACACAAAGAAAGCGGCAGCATGAAATGGACACTGTTGTCCATCCTGCTACCGCTTGCATGGGGGGTATTGCTTTGTATGATGTTTACTGCAATCGCAGCGTAATGTTTCAAAGCTTATGAATGTAATTACCAAATAAAAGCTCCGACCCCTTTTATAGTTATCACATAGGGGTCGGAGTTTTAATGCGGATAACAGGAGTCGAACCTGCACGGTCGCCCACTGGAACCTAAATCCAGCGCGTCTGCCAATTCCGCCATATCCGCATAATCGTGATTGCTTTTATCTTGCAACCACTTTATGATTATAACCTCAGCGTGCAGACTTTGTCAAGTATTTTAGTAATACAAATCCATCAGATCCGGCTGATAATCTTCTTGTTAATCCTAACCAGGAAAAAAGTACTCATGGCCACACTCATCAACTCCGCGATAGGAAAAGCCCACCAAATCAGATTCACGTTCCCGGACAATGATAACAAGTATGCCACCGGAAGCAATACGCATAGCTGACGCGCCACGGACACTACCATGCTATACACACCGTTACCCAGAGCCTGAAACACACTTCCCACCACGATGCAGTACCCTGCAAATACAAAACTAAGGCAAATGGTTCTAAGCGCCGGCACTCCCATTTCCAAAAGTTCCGGGGTGGCGTTGAAGAAATCAATCAATTGTGTCGGGAACATCTCCATGATTAGCAATCCTACAAACATAATGCCTACTGCATACTTGACAGCACATTTCATGGTTTTTACCACGCGCTCCCGTTTCCCTGCACCATAGTTATACGCAATGATGGGCACCATACCATTATTCAGGCCAAACACCGGCATGAAGATAAAGCTCTGTAATTTAAAATAAACGCCAAATACAGTCTGTGCTGCTCCAAAGGAAGCAAGTATCAGGTTCATACCGTAAGTCATGATAGAACCAATGGCCTGTACAATGATAGACGGCACACCCACTTTGTAAATATTCCCGATCAAATGCATATCCGGTTTAAAATGTTTAAAAGAAATGTGTAGCTCATTGTTATATTTAAAATTCAAGTAAATTGCCAACAATGCTGCTGCCATTTGTCCGATTACAGTAGCAACGGCTGCTCCTGCCACTCCCATCTCAGGTATACCAAAGTACCCGAAAATCAGGATCGGATCCAGGATCAAATTAATGATGGCACCGATTCCCTGGGTTATCATGGTATAAAAAGTCTTTCCGGTAGACTGTAACAGTCTCTCAAAGCATATCTGCATGAAAACTCCAATACTTGCCGTGCAGCAGATCGTAAGATAAGTAACCCCATATTCCTGCACTTCCAAAATCTCAGTCTGGCTTGCAAAGAACGGTCTGCTTACAAAAATTCCTATCAGCACAAACAATACAAAGCTCATCAATTCAATAAAAATACCATTTGCCGCGATCACATTTGCCTTGTCAAAGTCCTTTTGGCCCAGAGTCTTGGACAAATAGGCATTGATGCCCACCGCTGTACCTACCGCTACTGCTATCATCAAGTTTTGCACCGGAAATGCCAGAGAGACTGCTCTCAGTGCATATTCGTTTATCTGGGACACAAAGATACTGTCTACGATATTGTACAGTGCCTGTACCAGCATGGAAATCATCATTGGCAGTGACATGGATAATAATAGTTTATCTATGGGCATTACTCCCATCTTATTCTCTTGTTTCATAAAAATCCTTTCCGGCCGCTCAAAAGTGCCTTATCTTTATCTTCCTAAGCAAATCACATTTTCTACACAAAGGAAAAACCCTTGATTAACAAGGGTTTTCAAATGAGACATCGGGGATTCGAACCCCGGACAACTTGATTAAAAGT
>JAFYSG010000114.1 GCA_017559435.1 Lachnospiraceae bacterium | reverse complement strand
ATCGGCACTGTCCATCTGGGGGACACACCCAGCACGAAACGGTCAGAGACAGTTCCAAAGCCCAGGCGGTTTATGAATTTTGTCAGGAAGGTGGTAAGGGCTGTGGCAAGGATGTTGATCACTACGCCGCTGATAACCTGATTGGCCTGAAATCTGATGCAAAGCAGGGCATGGAGCATGGAATAGAGCACACCGCCGATGATGGCCATAAGCAGGGCTGCATAATAGGGGATTTGGGAATCGGGGGAAAGCAGATTTTTTAGAAACACTGCTGCAAGGGCTCCCACAAAGGCACCCGTCCCCTGGAGGCCTTCCAGGGCCAGGTTGGTAATTCCGCTTCGTTCGGAGTAGATTCCGCCAATGGCCATCACGAAAAGGGGCAAGGCAAAGGACAGGCCTTCGGTTATTACCTTGTCAATCATTTAGGGATCCTCCTGACTTTGTATTTGATATATTTACCGCAGGCACTGAACAATAGGATGCATGCGGTGATCAGAGATGCAATCTCTGCATCCAGGCCGGCCTTGGAGCTCATATAGGTGCTTCCTTTACTGATCACTGTGATCAAAAAAGAGGAACAAAGGATACCAACCGGATCAGCATTTCCCAAAAGGGATACTGCCACCGCATCAAATCCCAGGCCCGCCAATACTCCGGGCTGGATGGAGGCAAAATAACCCAGGTAGTATGTAGCTCCTGCTACACCTGCCAACGCTCCTGAGATCACCATGGCCAGGATCATATTTTTGCCCACAGCAATACCGGCGTACCGGGAAGCCTTGGGGTTAAGTCCCACTGCTTTCAGGGCAAAGCCAAAGGTGGTCCTTCGAAACACAAACCAAAGGATCCCTGCTGCAAGGATCGCCCCCGGAATCCCCAGCGGAATATCACACTTCCATCCACCTATCACTACATTCTTAAGTGTCAATCTTGCCGCCTCACTGACCGGGTTGGACTGCCTGGATACTGGATTTAGGAATTTGGTAAAGATCAAAAAAGATACCACATACTCCAAGATATAATTGATCATGATCGAAGATACTACTTCATTGATGTGAAATTGATATTTCAACCATCCTATCAGTCCGCCTGCCAGTCCTCCCACCAAAAATGCCACCAGAACCACCAGCGGCTTCGCAACAGCCCCGTGGAGAGAACCATATCCTGCAGTGGCTGATGCTGCCAATCCTGCTGCAAGCATCTGGCCTGAAACACCGATATTAAACAAGCCGGCTTTTAATGCCACAGCCACAGCCAGTGCTGCAAAGATCATAGGCGTCCAGTAATCCATAAAACTCAAAAAATCTGTGAGCATACTTCTGCCCCCTGCATACTTAGGCTTCCTTGCAAGCCCTGACCCCTGCAATAAATTCCAGTATGCGCTAAAGGGGTTCTTACCAAGAAGTGCAATGATAACCGCCCCCGCAATCAGGCTTAAAAGCACGGCCAAAACAGGAATGATCACTTTCTGATATTTCTCATTTTCCAGCACTTTTACCAAGATTTTCACTGTACTTTCACTCCCATCATAAACTCTCCTACTTCCTTTACCGACAAGGCACCTGCGTCTGCTATCCTTTGCAGCTCACCGTTATAGATTACTGCAATGGTATCCGCCAGATTCATAATTTCCTCCAGTTCTAACGAAATCAAAAGAATCGCTTTCCCTTGGTCTCTTTCCCGAAGAATCTGCCTATGAATCCTTTCAATGGCACCGATATCCATTCCTCTGGTAGGCTGGACAAAAATCACAAGGCAGTGATCCTGCTCCAATTCCCTTGCAATAATGGCTTTCTGCTGATTCCCACCGCTCATGGAACGAACCACTGTCCTGATTCCTCTATTGCTTCGGATATCATATTCTTGGATCAACTTTTCACCAAAGGCTTCCATCTTCACATGATCAAGGATTCCACCCTTTGCAAAAGGCTCTCTGTCAAACTTTCTGAGTACCAGATTGTCCGAAAGTGCAACATCCAGAATCAGACCATGCACCTGCCGATCCTCCGGAATATAAGAGATCCCTTCTGAAACCCGCTTACGAATGGTATAAGCTGTGATATCTTTCCCATTCAATAGGATCTTACCTGCCGATAATGGCAAGATTCCGGCGATGGCGTCCGCAAGCTCTGCCTGACCGTTTCCTGCCACGCCGGCTATGGCCAGAATCTCCCCTTCCCGAATCGAAAAAGACACATTTTTTACCACTTCAAACTGATTGTTATCCTGAACCGTCAGATTTTGTACACATAATACTTCTTTCCCGAAACGTGCCGGCTGCTTGTCCATCTTGAGGGATACATGACGCCCTACCATTTTGCCTGCCATTTCTTTTGCAGATGCTTGGGACACATCCAGCACATCCACCAATTTACCCTTGCGCAAAATGGCACACCGGTCTGCCACCTTCTTAATCTCCTCCAGCTTGTGGGTGATTAGAATGATGGTCTTGCCGGCCTTCTTCAGCCCTTTGATGATCTCCAGCAGAAAAACAATTTCCTGGGGCGTCAAAATGGCTGTTGGCTCATCAAATATCAACACTTCCGCCTCACGATACAGCATTTTCAGTATTTCCACCCTCTGCTGAACTGATACATTCACTTCGTCAATTCTTTTTGTGGGATCCACCTGAAGTCCATACCGCTTTGACAATTCCTCAATTTGGTGATTGGCTGTTTTGATATCTACATATGGCAATATGCCCAGAAACTTCTTCTGCGGTTCCACTCCCATAATAATATTCTCTGCAATGGTATCATCTGCCACCAACTTAAAATGCTGATGCACCATTCCGATATGGAGCTTAGAGGCATAGCTGGGAGAATAGATCATCTCTTTCTTCCCTCTGACATAGATTTCTCCCGCATCAGGTTCATACATGCCGAAAAGTATACTCATCAGCGTAGATTTTCCTGCACCATTTTCTCCCAAAAGTGCATAGATTTCCCCTTTTTTAATCTGTATCGTCACATTATCAACGGCCACAATACCCGGAAATCTCTTGGTGATATTCTTCATTTCGATCATATATTCTGACATATATTTTGACATATTTCCACATCTATTCCTCCGGATTTGCCGTTGCCGGAACCACTTCGCCATTCTTCACTTTCACAAATGCTTCATCCATCTTTGTAATGGTATCTTCTGAAAGCTGATGTCTGCCACTCGCCTTCACATATCCGGTGGAATCTGTATCTGCCCCCAGAAGCGCATTTTCACCCTGAAAAGAACCATTTTTGATCTTGTGCAGCTGTTCCTCCACATTCTTGTCCATCATTTTCAGACCGGAAGTCAATATGATATTACTGCTGCCACTTACAACATCGTCAAACTGATCCACGTCTCCACCGATACAGAATACATTCCCAGCTTCTTTTGCCGCTGTAAACACGCCATTTCCGGATGCTCCTGCCACCACAAATATCACATCACATCCTTTATCGATGAGAGCCTGTCCCACCACCTTACCTGTAGCTTCGTCAGAAAAACTTCCCACATAATTACCTCCCACAGAATTGCCCTTGGAATCTATCCCTGCATAGGAAGGCAATTCTACAATTTCAGCGCTTGTCCCATACTGCTCATTGGCATAGGCTACGCCGGACATAAACCCATATTGATAGTTCACGTTAGATGGATAAGCCACCCCATTCACCACTGCCACCTTACCGGACTTGGTCTCAAATGCTGCTGCCATCCCTGCACAGAAACCACTCTCCTGCTCCTTGAACAACATGGCATAAATATTGTCAACCACCACCTCGTTGCCTGAAGCATCCACGGGATAAGAATCCACCAAGATAAAAGAAACCTCCGGATTGTCCTCTGCCAACTCTGCTATTCCGGCAAATTGAAAACCGCAACAGACTATCACATCATAATCCGCCACAATATCTGCCACAGCCTGTACAGCCGATGCCACATCACCACTCGGCTCTTTCACCGGCGTAATGGAGCTTTCCGGATTATCCGCAATAAATGCCAGAATGCCATCATAGATATTCTTGTTAAATCCATTGTCATCCACACCGGAAGGACTGCTGACTATGGCAATCTTCATCCCATTCATGTAAATTTCCTGGCCACTGCCACTTTCTGTCCCGCTACTCTCTACATTACCATTCTTCGATTTACCACATCCCACACTTATCACTGCCAAAATCACACACAGCAATACTACCATAATATTTTTACAATTTCTTTTCATAAATTTTCCCTTATATTTCCTATAGATACACGACTGAAAAAGCCGCATATGCACCCACTAAGGGCATACACGACTTTCTTAACGGCCAACTATGAAGCATTGACCATTCTCAGATTCAGATACTGCTGCAAAGCCTCTCTTGCTTCTTCT
>JAFYSG010000113.1 GCA_017559435.1 Lachnospiraceae bacterium | reverse complement strand
GTGCGGTGAGAGAATTGCTGGGTACCGGCAAAGTATTTAACCTGCAGGTAATGCCGGATTCTTTTACTCCTATCGGTATTTTTGTATTGGCGCCGGGTGCGTTCTTTGTGCTGGCAGCTTTGACAGCAGTGCAGAATTACATTAAGATCCGGGGAGAAAAGAAAGGTAAGGATATGAGTAAAATAGGTTCCGGATGCAGTCATGATTGTATGAATTGCGGCAGTAAGGGTTGTACACAGAAGCAAGCATCTGAAAGATTTTATGATAATACAGAATCACAAGAAAAGGAGGGCAATAAATAATGAGTGAAGTAAAAGATTTATTGGTGATCTTGATCAGTTCCTCTCTGGTAAGTAATGTGGTTTTAAGCCAGTTTTTGGGCTTGTGTCCCTTCTTGGGAGTTTCTAAAAAGACCAATACGGCAGCAGGAATGGGCGTGGCAGTTATTTTCGTAATTACTCTTGCCAGTGCAGTGGCAGGCTGTATGTATCAGTTTATTTTGGTTCCGCTGCATATTGAATATTTGCAGACCATTTGCTTTATATTGGTGATTGCGGCCTTGGTACAGTTTGTAGAGATGTTCTTAAAAAAGGCAATCCCTGCCTTGTATGAGGCGCTGGGTGTGTATTTGCCCTTGATTACCACTAACTGTGCAGTGTTGGGAGTTGCACTGACCAATGTACAGAAGGAATACGGCATCTTGGCCGGTATTGTAAATGGATTTGCCACAGCAGTTGGTTTTACCATTTCCATTATCATTTTGGCAGGTATCCGTGAAAAGATTGAACATAATGATTTTCCTGAATCCTTTAAGGGAATGCCTATGGTACTGGTAACTGCCGGTCTGATGGCAATTGCCTTCTGCGGATTTTCCGGACTATTATAAGGAAGGAGAGAGGGAAGATGATTCAAGGAATTATGATTGCGGCGCTGATTGTGGGTGCCATTGGAATATTTATCGGATTATTTCTTGGGATTGCCGGCTTGAAATTTAAGGTAGAGGTGGACCCCAAAGAAGAGGCTGTGCAGGGGGTACTGCCCGGCAATAATTGCGGTGGCTGTGGTTTTCCGGGCTGTTCCGGCCTTGCGGTAGCCATTGCAAAAGGAGAAGCACCGGTGAATGGTTGTCCTGTAGGCGGTGATGAAGTAGCTGCCAAAGTTGCAGAGATTATGGGTGTGGAAGCGCAAAATACAGCCCCCATGGTAGCTTATGTACATTGTCAGGGAGATTGTGAAAAGGCAAAATCTGACTATGTATATACCGGCGTGGAAGATTGTCGAATGGCGGCCTTTGTGCCAAACGGCGGACCGAAAGCATGTAATAGCGGATGCCTTGGCTATGGTACTTGTGTCAAAGAATGTCCTTTTGATGCCATTCACATTGTAAATGGTATTGCTGTGGTTGATGATGATAAATGTAAAGCCTGTGGCAAATGTGTGGCAGTTTGTCCGAAACAATTGATCGGTCTTGTGCCTAAGAGTTCTAAAATCAGGGTGGCCTGCAGTTCCACTGACAAAGGTCCGGTAGCAATGAAGCTTTGCGATGTGGCATGTATCGGCTGTGGTATCTGTGTAAAGAACTGCCCGAACGAGGCAATTGGGGTAGAAAATTTCCATGCCATTATTGATTATGAAAAGTGTACCGGTTGTGGTATTTGCAAGGAGAAATGTCCCAAGAAGGCAATTGTGGAACGATAAAGTGATTTCACTGTTGCTTTGGCGCACTAACTTAACAAAGTGGTTGCGTTTCAGATATTTCTGTGATATACTAATTTCTAATTTTAGGAATTTTTATATGTGGAGGAGATTATGGAAGTATTATATAAAAGTACCAGAGGCGGCGATGCTGCAGTCAAGGCATCTGAAGCAATTTTAAAAGGATTGGCTGATGACGGCGGATTGTTTGTGCCGGAATACATACCTGCTATGGATAAGAGTTTGGCAGAGCTATCTCAGATGACTTATCAGGAAGTGGCTTATGAGGTTATGAAGCTGTTCTTTACTGATTTTACAGAAGAAGAATTGAAAAACTGTATCAACAAAGCGTATGATAACAAATTTGATACAGAGGTTATCGCTCCATTGGTAGAGGCTGGGGGGGCATATTATCTGGAGCTGTTCCATGGTGCAACCATCGCATTCAAAGATATGGCATTATCCATTCTGCCTCATCTTTTGACAACTTCTGCAAAAAAGAATCATATTCAGAATGAGATCGTCATATTGACGGCAACTTCCGGAGACACAGGAAAAGCAGCATTGGCAGGATTTGCAGAGGTAGAAGGTACCAGAATCATTGTATTTTATCCTAAAAACGGTGTAAGTCCTATTCAGGAAAAACAAATGGTGACTCAGAAGGGAGATAACACCTTTGTTGTAGGTATCCATGGTAATTTTGATGATGCCCAGACCGGTGTAAAGAAGATATTCGGTGACAAGGCGCTTGCAGCAGAAATGGCAGAAAAGGGATTCCAGTTTTCTTCTGCAAACTCTATTAATATCGGACGTTTGGTTCCGCAGGTGGTTTATTATGTATATGCTTATGTAAAATTATTGGCAGAGGGCAGAGTAGCAGAAGGTGAAACCATAAATGTAGTTGTTCCTACCGGTAACTTTGGTAATATCCTTGCGGCCTTTTTTGCAAAGAATATGGGTCTTCCTATTGCAAAATTGATCTGTGCTTCCAATGATAACAAGGTGTTATATGATTTCTTCAGTACCGGTGTTTATGACCGCAACAGAGAATTCATACTGACCACTTCACCTTCCAT
>JAFYSG010000112.1 GCA_017559435.1 Lachnospiraceae bacterium | reverse complement strand
TAGCGTATCATATCCTCCACAATAAATCTTCTCACTGCAAAATAACTGGAGATATATAGGTCTGCCGGTTTCTCCAACATGATTCTGGTCATCAGCTCATTGACCTTGCTGCCGAAATTGCGAAAACCAGAATGTTGCTTATGCTCATAGCTGGCGTAAACCGCATCATAGCCTTCCTCCAACTTATTTAGAAGTTTATCGACCTCATCTGCCGGCGTCTGTCCGTCATCATCCAGACATACCACATAATCTCCTTTGGTCTCCCGCAGTCCCGCCATTAAAGCCGCATGCTGACCAAAATTTCTGGAGAAACTGATCCCCTTGATCCTTTGATCTGCCGCGCAGATTCTTCTGATCACAGCCAGCGTATTATCCGGCGAACAGTCATTGACAAGTATTACTTCATAATCGTATTTTGAAAGCCGATCCATAGTGGCTGTTATCTCTGCTATCACTTGCTCCAATGTTCCTTCCGACCGATAGCACGGAATGACAAAACTAATCTTCTTCATGAAATTAATCCTCTTCTCTTTTTTCGCTTCCATTTGGCATTCACTTAAAATCTTGCGGGTTCAATACTGCCATCAAAATAATGTCTCTAAAAGCCCCGTTCACATATACATCATCTTTCAGATATGCTTCCCTGACAAACCCGGCCTTCTCATAACTGCGTACAGCCCTCATATTATCAGCATATACCCTTAAAAAAAGTCTGTGAAGCTTCAGTTCTTCAAACACATACCGGATCATAAGCTTCGCGGCTGCAGTGCCAATCCCTTTGCCTCTGGCAACATCCTCACCGATAAAGATACCATATTCCCCTTTACGGTGTTCTCTGTCAATATCTCTGATATAGACGGAACCTAAAGGCTTGTCCGTATCAGACTCACATATGATCATCTGCGCCGCTTTTCCGGGTTCTACTACATTGTGCAACCAGCTAAGATGACCTTCTCTGGTGAACATGGCCTGATAGATGAAGTGTTTTCTGACTTCCTCACTGTTTCTCCATGTTACGATCAAGTCGGTATCATCTTCTGTCATCAAACGCAGGTAAATGCCTGCCTTCTCATCTTTATATTGATCCATAGATTCCTATACTCCTTCTGACACCCTGTCCATCTCTGCACATTCTATCACACTTCTCAATTCCCTGCAACTGTGGCACCTGTCCAAAGAGCCTCATAATCAAAGGATAATGCATATTCGTACATATCCTGCAACTGTTCCTGATAATTTTCTATGGTCACAAGATTTTCACCACTCTTCATACACTCACAGATATATCTGTTATATTCCGGCCGAAAATGAGTGGAATCTCTGTAATTGTCCAAATCACTGATAATCTCTTTTTCATTCTGAAAATAAAAAATCTTAACATTTTCGTACTGCAAAAGTCGCTCTATAGAATGACCATAAACGGCAATCATCTGTTCCAGATTCCCCTTCAGGATCTCCTGCTCCCAGTACAACATACTATAGGGAGGATAAAAAACATAAAAATCCGTCTCCGGATGCGCCTCAATGAAGGGAAGGATATTATCCAGATTCCGGTCACAGATATCCAGACTTGCCTGCTGAATCCCCGCTCTGATACTTTCCTCCAGAGAGATCCTGGATTGTTGCTCTGCCGCAAGGGTCTTGGCCCTGCCAAAGTGCTCCTCTTCTTCCCAGGTATAAGCATCGTCAAGATTGCTTTCCCTGCCGGTCGCCTTGTCCAGAATACGATTCATGCTTGCCAGAAACACATCTTGATTGTACAGATACGACACATCCGTGATCATTTTCTGATCATATAAATAATCCGGTCTCAATGCATAAGCACTATTGGGGTCCACCGTAAGCTGGTAGGCATTTACATCCAGCACAATCGCTTTCGGGGATTGCTCTTTAGAGTAAATCTGTTCCAAAATGGCCTTCAGATCATCGGTGCGCGCTCCGGAATAAGACAATTTCACCGTATCCCAGCCCATCACTTCATCAAACCACTGCGCATGAAAATTCTCCGTCATAGAAGTGCCGATGATCACACTGTCATATTCAAAATTTCTGGCCGGCCCAGAAGTCTGATACACTGCATTTTCTAATACCACCGGCAAGTCGAACCAGGCATCATGATAATGATAAAACGGATCTATGCAAAAAACCAGGACTGCCGTCACAATCAGGCCTGCCGCCAAATATCCGGCCAGACATTGAAAGGCTTTTTTCTCTGACATCCCTTTGTCCTCCTTGAATTCTAGAAGTTAAAATAGATAAACTTGGATACTTGTGACAACTTACTCACCGACCAGACGAGCAAAAGTGCCAACCAGATAAAATACCACCGTTTTCGACATTTATAACCTACAATCTCATGGACGGAAGGGGCTTTTACACACATGACCAATGCCCCTGCGACCCAAAGACCCGTCATGATCTGGCTCACCGGTCCCATAGCCGCTTCCTGTACAAATCGGGTCAAAAATACGATCAACATATTTTTCTCACAAATACTGTTTACGATTCCCTCTGTAAATCCGCCGGTCCCTCCAAATACCATCATATAAACTAATTTAAATGGCTGCAACAGGTCATCCGCCCGGAAGAACAGCCAGGCCACATTTACAAATCCAAAGGTTAAAAACCAGCATAACCATTTGGGCAAAGCATCTGCCTGCTTCTTGAAAAGACGATGCAGTACCATCATTACTCCATGCATCATTCCCCAGACCACAAAGGTCCAATTGGCACCATGCCACAGACCACTTAAGGTAAACACGATCATAACATTCAGATAAGTCTTCCATTTCCCCTTCCGATTACCGCCAAGAGGGATGTACAGATATGTGGTCAGAAACCTGGTCAGAGTAATATGCCATTTCTTCCAAAACTCTGAGATATTACAAGCCTTGTAGGGGGAATGAAAATTAATGGGAATCTCAATGTTAAACAGCTTACCGATACCGATGGCCATATCACAGTAACCACTGAAATCAAAGTAAATCTCTAACGTATACGCCAACATCACAGCGACTGCACTGAGACTGTTCAGGTTCCTGATGGCCTCAAAGCCTGCATCGCTCAATCTTCCGAAGGTATCCGCCAAGAGCACTTTTTTGGATAAACCCCATATCAGATATTCCAGACCCGACACCAGATTATGATAGTCCGGTTTCTTCTTCTTTTTATCCGCAAACTGAGGAATCATCTCACTGTGAAGCACAATTGGGCCGGCTACCAACTGGGGAAAGAATGATACAAATAAAGCATAATCCACTAAGGTGTATCTGCCCATTTCCTTCTTGTAACTGTCTACTACAAAGGACACCTGCTGGAAAGTATAAAAGCTGATTCCAAGAGGAAGTGCAATATGCTTTAACATAAATTCACTTCCGGTCAGTGCATTGATATTGATAATGGTAAAATCCAAGTATTTGAAATAAAAAAGAATGCCAAAATTAACTGCCACTGCCCCTATCATTATAATTTTTCTGAGCATTACCTTTATTTGTACATCAGTCAACACTAAATGTACCAGATAATTTACCACAATACTGCCCAAAAGCAACAGGCATAATCTATAATCCTGGTATCCATAAAACACAAAAGATGCCAAAATCAGCGAAACCTTTGCCGCCTGATACCATTTACATTTATTCAGCCCAAAGTATGCCGCCCATACTATGGGCAAAAAAGCAAACAGAAAAACATATGAATTAAACAGCATTTTCCTTACCCCTGATTTCTAATCTTCTGTATGACAGTATACTCTGAAAATTTCCTCTCCATCTAAAAGGATACTGTCGATCCTCTCTAAATTCATGTCTCCAAAGCGAATACTGCAATACTCCTGCAGCCATTCTATGCTCCGGTCTACACTCACCACATAGCAGCATTGTTCCTCTGTGTCTGTCAACAGTACCCCGCCATCTGTTGCCCCTTTGAGCCGTAACTCAAGAAGCGGAGACTTGCTCATCCAACCACCGGCCAACAAGTGATTTTCCGGTTGCTGTGCCACATCCCACACTCTGCCGGTGTAGTTCACCATGGAGCGTACATCTAATAAAAACAAGATGTCCGGTTGTTCCTTGCAATACGAAAGCAACGCTTCCCACTCCCTCTGTTTCCCGGCCTGCTCTAAGGTGCGTCCATACATTTCCTTACATTGCCAAGCCCCTGTCAATAGCAAAAACAGAATCACTACACCACTGACAACCTGCAAAATAGCATGCTGATGACCTTTGTCAGCACCGGCACTTGCTGTTTTATCGGCTTTCTTCTCCTCCTGCAGCAAATCTATGATCATTCCTGCCAGGATAAACAGATCCATAAAATACAGTGACACGTATACCCGTTCCGGGAAGCGGCCACGCCATATGAGGTAGATCCATATCATACTTCTGCCACCGCCCAGACAGCACAAAAGAAACAGCTTCAGCCAATTCTTTTTTCTCAGCAACAGTACCATGGCCAATAAATACGCACATATGAGCAACCAATTATATGGCTGATCATTGTACATGATATGATAATAATATTCTTTGACACATTGGATCAAATAGTCTACAGTGCTTCTCTGATCATCCCGAACTGCTGCTGTAATATCTGCAGCCTTTTCCTGCATACCGGCAGTCACACTCTCATCCAGCACCAGTACATACTCTTCCATGATACGATGCTGTTCCCGTCTGATCCCTGCCTCCTCAAACAATGCTTTGTTCTCTTCAAAGGTAAGCAGTCCATCATAATCATACAACTGCGTCCTTGCATCATTATATTCCGTGTACTGCTTCCAGTCTTCTCCCTGATACATCACTTCATTCCACAGTATACATATCACAACACCTACTGCCGCCAAAAGTAACTGCCGGAGCAGTCCGGAATGCTTCTTTCCTGCTATCCTCCAGAGCACAGCAACACCCAGAAATGGCAGCAGCAAAAAAAACACCTGACTTCGTATACAATAACATAGAATAAAAAGTACTGTTGCGATCCATCCGCCGCCTGTCATTACCAGAAACAGACCACAGCTCCCCACTATACTTGCCACCAGCGTATAATGCATGGTCAGCAGATGGGGGATAAATAATGCAACACACAAGCTGGCTATACCGGCGTTCCACATGGGTCTACGGCTTTTTACAACCCTTAAGATCACTGACGATATAGACAACCAGAAGCATCCCACCATCACGATGTCAAACCATGACACCTTCCCGGTGATGCGGTACAACAGACTGATGATGCCGGAGAGCGGATATTTCATATACACAGTATGACCATCCGGTGTACCTGTATATGCTCCGGATAGGATACTTTTCATCATCACATCATCATTCATGGAATAATACGGCGGACAAATCATCGTTATCCCGACCAGCACACACAGTACCAAACCGCCGATTATCAAACATTCCTTCTTACTATTTTGCTTTTCTCCAAAGCTCATACACTACCAGTCCTTCATCTCTTCCTATCTCACGCAGTTCCTTTTCCCGGCATAACTGATCGATCTCTCCATCCACTGCCACTGCCAGAAAACTGCTCTGTAACACATCAATATTTTTCTTCACATAATCCGCATAACAACAGCTGATGCCGTAACCCTCCGGCAACTGATACAACATCTGATAAGGGGTCAGCACGGAAGCCTCTCCTACTTTGTCACTAAAGATCCATATCATTACATTGTCATAGTTGGGTGCATTCTCTTCTATGAGCACACATTCTTTTGCAAAAATTTCCTGCCAATATTCCCCGCGCTCTGTCAGATCCTCCTTCACAAAAGGCACTTGATGCTCATAAGGATCCGTTGATGTGGCAGTAAATAAAAATACAAAAACAGCTGCTATTGCCACAGGCTTTTTAAAGTATCTGGTCTCCATCAGACTAACCGCAAAAATCCCCGCCACAATAAATGTCAGCAAATGTTTACTGCCATCCTGCATATTATACATCAGAAGCACTGCCGCCCATATTCCGGCAAAACAGATCAACAGATAAAGCCGGATCGTCAGCCCTTTAAGCTCCTTCTGAAACCAATCTCTCACGCTCTGGATCAGCAATACTACCGCCACCGTAGTAAACGCTGCGAAATATTCTCCCCAGTACAACCCACTACGAATACCTTCGATCAACAACCGGAAAAACCGGATACCCTCATGCCATATCTGATAAAGAATAAACTTCACCCCAGCAAAAAAGCCCTGCTCCACAAATGCCCTTGCCCAGGTTACGTCAAATAGCGGTACAAAATACTCTGCGCCAAAATAAATATTCACCAGTGCATAACCGGTCACTGTCACTCCTACTACTGCTGCAGAACCGGCCGCCCCCATCCACTTCTTTCTGCGAATCCAATAATAAATGGGCAGAAGCATGAACACAAACAGATAGGGCCGCATTAATGTCATCGCAGAAGTCATGACAAACAACAGTACCAGCTTTGCCACATGCTCTTTTTCCTGATAACTGATATTCAGAGCCAGCACGATGATCACCATTGCAAAACAGATACACTCCGGCATACCGGACAACATATATCTGGTAAGTGGAGGAAAGCTCACAAAAAGAAGGGTCAGGATACCCAGCTGCTTTCGACCCGGCTTCACCAGCCACACAAACAGGAACATGGCAAGCATCATGAGAAAAATATTGCAGTAAATAGGTGCAGACAGATTCCATCCAAATAACAACCCCCAGATGATCCAGGGAAATACCAATACCGGACTCCAGGCCGCAAAGGATCCTATCAGGGCATGACTCTCATTAAAACCGAAATATCCTTGAGGATACCCAAAGTTTATGATACTTTCCACCTGCTTAAAATAAAACAGCTCGTCATTCCACTCTCCCGCGGGAATATATACTTCGCCGATGGTCCTGCCCTGAGCTGCACATGCAACGATACAGCAAAGCAGAGGCAGACAGGCCATGATAAGTGCTTTCCATATTACCTGGTATTTTTCGATCCGGGCGAAAGCCCTCTTTAATCTTTCCACTATCTCCATCTCCTTTTATTCTCTTCATTATGCAAACTACTGTCAATCATCTGAAGTACTGCCAAATGTCAGCACCGGTATCAGATAGATCATGCAATAAGCCAATGTCCCATCACGCCACATGATCTCCGTCAATCCAAATACTATAATCGACAGGTATAGAATCAGGTGGGGAATATTATCTTTCCACAATGCTCCGATCATGATCACCACAAGTATCAGTAACAGAATCCCGGCCATAGGTCCATACTGAAAGGCATACTGAAGAAATATATTATGAGCGTGGGGAGCATAATATGTTTCGTCTACCCAAAAACCAATCTCTCCCTCTTTATGCCCCCGCAGATTCATATGGGACAAATAATGAGAATATATCTTCATCCTAATCTGTGTTGAGTTTTCCAAAGTCCCAAAGGCTTCTGATACTTCCTCTGGATCTACACCGTTGGCTGCCATAGCACACCATAACTTGTAAGAGACCGTTATGTCGGCACTTTTATTCATAAACAAAAGCGGGCTTCCACTTGCATATTTCATGCCCATCCGTGAAATCTTCGGTACATCCTCTTTATCTGTGCCAAACTTTGGCAACAAGTCTGCCAATCTGCCAAGATTCTGTTCCACCACTTCTTCCCACCCGACATACTTTGGAGAGTCCCAGGCATCCATGGACTGAACACGATCTTCCGTATACCCTTCATAAAAATATAAAGGATGGTGAAAGTAAGCAGGTATATAACGAACCGCCCCATACACTGCCGGCAGCCCCAAGAGCATAATCATCAGGTACACAATTGTATTGCCGGCCAATGCGATGATGCCGCGGCCTTTTCTCATGCAAAACCGCCGGATCCACACGATCACCGTGACCACCGCCATTCCCAACATGGCACTGCGGCACATGGTAAGAAAAACAAATCCCCACATACCTGCTGCCAGACCAAAACACACCCATTTCCAAATGCTTCTTTCTTTGCTTTCTTCCAATAAATAGAATCTGCCCAGAAAAGCGCAATACGCCATCAGGTACATCAAGGCATTCACATTGGTATTGGAGTACATCCCAAGATATCTCAAAATATCATACGGCCGAAATACAAAGGCGGCTCCCTGGATCAGGAAAAAACCGATCATAATACCATCTATCACTGCATTCCCCATATCCTTCTTCTCTTCCCGGGAAAAGGCAGTCAAGTACAGGATACCAAAACAACCCAGATACATCATACTCAGCCGTTCATCATACCTGGAGCAAAAGGTCATCAGCAAAAAAGCGCCAAAGAAGAGTAACACCCATTTATTTACTGTCGGTGTTATTTTCTCCCGAATCAAAGCATACGCCGTGCGCAGAATCAAAAGTCCATACACCCCACCAAGGATGACCACCCAGCGCAGTCTCATAGGATAATAAGTATAACTGCTTCCCACCATTACAATGGCAGTCCCACCGATCACACTGATCCCTGCCCAGATATAATACATGGGCTTAAGGAAACTTTTAAGGGGATAATGAGAGAGTGCCATCACTCCGATCACTACCATTGACACATTCCGATAGATCAGCTGTGTCTCCCCGGACCTGCTGCCAAGCTGCTGATCCGCTATACACAGGATCACGATACAGATTGTCCAGAATATCCTTTTGCCATACTTCTTCATCCCGTTCACTCCCTTCTTCCGAGAATCTCATAAACCCTCACATTCTCTATTCCCTGAAGCAACTCTTGCTCCGCAAGAAGCGGTCCCCATTCAAGAAGCTGCTTAAGCTCACCCAATTCTTCCTCTGCCACATCACATACCAGAATCTTCGGAACACGCTGTGGATAGCGGTCCCAGTATTCCCCCAACCGTTCGTCATAAGTCGGGGTACTGATGGTAGAGTAGTTCGATATGGTCTGGCTTCCCAGCATATAATACAGTGAATGCTGGCCTACATACAACACCGGGCATTCTTCCGTGGTATATTCCCCAAGCAGTTCTGCCATGATATTATATATATACCCATCCATATAGCGGCAATAGATCCCCTTAGCAGGACCGGAAAGTGCCTTCTGCCGCACCATCGTTACATTATCCTTAATCCCTTCTGTGGAACACACCAGATACCCTTTGGCAAAAAGTGTGGTCCCAAGCAGGCAGAGTACAAAACCTCTCACAAGATACTTTTTTTTCCGGCACTTCACATCCTCCCACAACAAGAGTATACCGCTGATCAGCCCCGTCATAAGGTAGGAACCCGTTACACTGATGGTCGTATTCGTAATGATCAGTGCGCTGAGCCATATACTTATTCCCGCCACACTGCCAAACCAGAACAAAACCTTCCTATTTGTGCCCACTGCAGCATCTTCTTGTCTGCCATACCGGTATATCAGGATTCCGGCCAGGGCCAATAAGTGGAAGTAGATCAGCGGTTCCTGAAGATACCTGCTATCTCCTGACCAGAATACCACTTGACCAATCAATGAAAAAATCAGCATCAACAAAAGAAAACTGCGTATATTTCTAAGTTTCTGACAGATCAGCGTTATCACCAACGCCGGGATCACAGCTGCTGCCACAAATCCAAGAAGTCTAAGAAACTCCTGTCCATATGCCAGAATACGCTCTGCCACGTAAAGCTGGTGGGAGCCATCTGTCATCATCTGTCTAAGCCCGTAAGCAAACTCTTCCACCCTCATCGTCCTCAGGAAAAACAGAAGATATCCAAGCCCCAGTAACGCGCAAGTCCCCAGAACTGTGGCCATTTCCCAAACCACACTGTTTCCAACCTTTGATCCGGCTCCAACCTTTTGCCCGGCTCCGACTTCTCTGTCCCTAAGCATCCACATGCCCAACAAGATCACAGGAATCGCTAAAATACCGGAAGGGTAAGAAAGCACCATGGCTGACAAACTAATCCCTGATACCACAAGCCAGATCTTGGAGCGAGGTGACATTTCCGCTTTACCTTCCTGCTGTTTGGCTTCCTGTGTTTTCGGAACGCTATAATATCTCAAAAAACAGGTAAAGGCCAGAGTCGAAAACCATACCAGCATATTGGCAAATTCCGGCGTCTGTATCCACTTTGGCAGCGTATTATAGAAAAAAACGGCAACCACAAAGGCAGCATCTTCCGCAAAGCTTCTCCTAATCGTCCGATACAGGAACAGACTGATCAATGCCTGGATCACTGCCCCTGACAGCCGAAGATAAAGGATCAGATATTCCGTATCCTTGGTGATCTGCAGAAAAATACCGGTTAAAAATGCAGTCAGAAATCCTGATGTCTGATGAGGCTCCCACATTTCCAAAAACATCCTGTCCTCTGTCACCATACGGTATGCCATAGTCACTGCGTATTCCTCATCAATTCCCAATCCCAGTATACATATCTTGATCGTAGCCAGGAGAGACAATATCAAAATAATTGCTCTAAATACCCTGTTTTTCATAGTTTTCCTGTTCCTTCAAACATACGTCCGTACTATACAAGATCACATAATACCACAAAAGAATCACCACCGGCACATTCCGATAATCCATCATACCTCCCCCGGCCATAGTGTACCATACCGCCTGGGACAAAGCACATAATACTACCAAGACATATCCTGCATAACGGCCTTTTCTCAAGCAACCCTGCGTGCCGGATTTTTTTCTGTCGGGCTTATTTTTGCCGCCAAATCTACCAATCATTTTCCATGCCGCCAGGCATGCGCTGACAATAAGTCCCACCCGGAAGCTCACAAGACCATAATCCACATACCATCTGGTAAGCCTGGGTGTGTCTGTTTTCATCTTATCATAATTCCAGCCTGAATAAGAAAGACCGCTTCCGTCTAACTGGTTTTTCACCCGCCACGGCGTAAACAGATACGCCGTAAAATCCCTCCAAATTGCCTGTACGATTTCTTTTGTCCGTATTTCCACACAGCTGATGGCCATCTGCCAATACATTTCATTGGCATTCTCTCTGCCGTAAGTTTTTTCTGCCAAAGGACCAAATACCCTCTGCACCTGATCAGCATAGGTGGATATCTCTCTGCTCTCTTCAAAGTTCATAACCGCTTTGATCTCATCGGGCCAGAAAAAGTATGTGGTATCAAAATTAGGCCACACCATTCTGCTGACCATGGCCGCCCCCAGGGTTCTTTGTATCTTCCCGCTGCTTCCGGGTGTCTGAACAGCGCTATTCGTACCTAATGCCAAAACACTGGCCATAACAGCCACGATCACAAAACCTGCCAGCCCCTTCAGACCATTTTTTTTGACCAAAAGAATCCCTGCAAAGACTACAGGAACTAAGGCAATCCACCAATAATCAGGAGCCAGCAATGTCATAAGTGCCCATAATATGCCCATCCAAACTGCCAGATTACGGCCACAATACTCATCATTTCCTGCTGCTCTGATACACAACCCCAAAAGCAATAAAAATAGTGAACTGAGCAGAGACAGAGGAAGTATGGACAGATGCCACTGCACACACAGCGGAACTGTTAAAAGGTATAATCCTCCAAAAGCTCCGCGAAGTAAGCTTTGCGGGTTCCTGCCACGATTCCACCGGCATAGTATCACAAAAGCACTATAGCACACAAATGACGCAATGATCTGTACAAGATATAATAAGCCCTCAAAGGGCAATCCCAGACACCCCATCACAATCTGGCTGCCTTTGATCAGTACCGGATACAGTACCCCTGTATATTCATCCAAAACCCAACTGTCGGCCACGGAAATATAATATTCCGCCTCCGGATATGTCCACCCGGACGGGAAATTACACAGAATCCATACGATACCCATAAGTATCTGCACAGACATCCCGATCACCAACAGGCAGGATGCTATTTTTCTAACCCTCATTGCTACTCCTAACAAATATATTTTCCCAAATAAGGAATTCTGCGTAAAATTGATATAGCTACATTACATGTCACAAAGCTTATGGTCGTGAGCAGCGGAATCCCCAGCACACAGCCTGCTGCTGTCTCACCAAGGATCATACTGCCGATTAAAAGACTGTCAAAACCTATTGTCTGTAGCCACTCTATCACCAGCAAATGCAGCAGATACACACCAAAAGTATTGGCTGACAACTCTGCCAATAACTTCTTTGCCAAGCCCTTCCAGGAGATGTTGGAGATCTTTTCCTGAAAGAATACAAACACCGCCACTGTCACTATAAAAGTGAACACACTATAACTGTCAAATGCTTCTGCCTTGGGTGTCTGATAATACATGGATGCTCCGGTGCTGATGATCGCCGCCAAGGCCAGACTGACTGCCCCCAGAAAATAAACTCTTACCTGCCATACATGGGAAAGCCTATATCGATGCAGATAATAGCCCAGCACAAAGTAGCCCACATAACTGCATGCCATCTCCACATCCAACATTTGTACCAGTACGTTGGCAAGGGTAGGGATCTGTATGATACCTAGGGTACTTCTTCCGATCTGCAAAATGATAAAAAGAATCAGAAAATACTCCAGG
>JAFYSG010000010.1 GCA_017559435.1 Lachnospiraceae bacterium | reverse complement strand
GGGCAAATAAGCAGTCGTACAAAGGAATGGGCTGATGAATTACATTGTTTTGGATTTGGAATGGAATCAGGGCGGCGAGGATGCAGAACGTCAGCCGGTGTTTGAAATCGTGGAGATCGGTGCCGTGAAGCTGAATGAGCAGATGGAGCAGACAGACGAATTTCACGGACTGATCAGGCCACAGATTTATCATAAAATGCATAGGGTGACGGGAGAACTGATTCAGCTGGATATGGAGATGCTTAAAGAGGGTGAGACCTTTGTGGAAGTGATGGAGAGGTTTCTTGCCTGGTGTGGCGATGCCTGCGGCGACGTAAGTGCAGGCAGTGCATGTGAGCAGTTTATATTCTGCACCTGGGGAACTCAGGATCTGACGGAACTGCAACGGAATATGAAATATTATGGGATGGAGCCTCTATCAGGCGGCCCCATTCCTTATCTTGATGTACAGAAACTGTTCAGCATCGCCTATGAAGACCGCAAGATCAGGAGAAACTTGGAATATGCAGTAGATTATCTACATATTGCCAAGGATGTGCCTTTTCATCGTGCCTTTAGTGATGCCTACTATACCGGCAAAATCCTGGCGCAGTGCAAGGATCCCAAGGTGCTTCGTAATGTGTCCTACGATGTATATTATCCCCCTGTCAGAAGAGAAGATGAGATCAAGGTGCAGTTTGACACCTATTGTAAGTATATTTCCAGACAGTTTGCGGACAGAGAGGAAGCTTTTCGGGACAGGGAAGTGGTGTCTGCTAAGTGTGATATCTGCCATTGCAATATCCGCAAGAAGATTAAGTGGTTCAGCGGGAATGGTAAGCAGTATTATTGCTTGGCTTATTGTGAGAAGCATGGATACTTAAAAGGCAAAATTCGGGTGCGTAAGACCGATGATGACAAGGTGTACGTGGTGAAGACTACGAAGTTTATTACGGAAGAACAGGCGGGGGAAATTCAACGGCGCAGGGAGCATGTCAGCCAGATGCGAAAGAAACACCGCTCGGGCAGGTAGTGGACTTGGGGACGGCGCTTGCGGGCAACCGGCCAACACAGGGAAGCAGCACGGAGCAGGCACTTGGCATAGGGGCATGGACAATGATGGTCTGGGGCGCAGTTGCAAGGCTGTAAGAGTTACGAAGGGACTTGGACTTGTCAAAATAGAAGTTAAGGGCAGAACACAAAATGACAAAACTCACGCGCTTTGCGCGCTCAGACATGTTGTCATTTTGTGTTCTAACACTTCAATTTTGGCAAGTCCAAGTCCCTAAGTAACGCTAACAGTCTTGCAGATGTCGCCTCAGACCATCATTGTCCATGCCCCTATGCCAAGTGCCTGCCCCGTGCTGCTTTCCTGTGTTGGTCGGTTGCCCTAAGCGCCTGGATGGTGCAATGATGATATAATTTACTCATATGATTATATTTCTGGTCAATAATCTTGAATTGGTGCAAAAATGATGTTGCGATAATCTTGATTATGTGCAAAAGGCTAATACAGGTGAATGTAAGTCCAGTTGTCACCCAAGGGTTGGTAATAATCATAAGGAGACTCTTTGGGAGCAGCTGTCCAATATTTGCCGGGGTTATCGATGATGTCTTTGCCGGTGTCGGTGCTGTAGTAGAAATAGCCAGTCATAAAAGCTTTGTCAGTGGGGAAGAAGATTACGGTGTCTTCTCCCTTTTTGTGATAATATATAAGGCCACGGTGGCTTAGAAAGATATTGCCACCGCCATCATAAATATCCCAGTATCCTTCCTCCGCATCTTCAAACTCCGGCATCAGTTCCTCCGCATAAGATGTATATACATTTTCCAACAGCCTAAAACGCAAAAGGTCAATTGACTTAAATATTGGATAGTGGGTCAACATCATTGCGAATGCGGTGGCAATAAGGCATAGATCCAGGCATAGGTTAATGGCAAGTGCTTTCTTGCGTTTTTTTATGGCATCGTATATGGTGATGCACAGGAAAAAGAGGATGGTGAGCCCACGCAATCCGGGGAAAGCCAGAATATGTATTAACAAACACAATAATTTGAGTATGATCATCGTAGGGGAGGCCTCCTTGAGAGTAAATACTATTTTAAACCTATGCTTAATGTAGCGGTTGGCTTGATCGATTCTCCGGTCAATAAGGCAAATTGCAACGTGGTACTATCCGTATCCCATACATAGACTATGCTTTGCATATCCCTTTGCATTTTCGTCTTGTCAGAGGAACTCTCTGTTTTCCGGCTCTCTGTTCCGTAAATTTCGGTTAGTTTCTTAACCTGATTTTCAAACCACTGATGATAATCATCCTGCAAATGAAAGCTGAATTGTATACTCTTTAATTCATCGTTGAGAAATTCAAATGAGGCCTTGGAACTTTGCTCATCTAAAAGATATCTGTTCTTAGAATTATAGAATACGATATTTTGAGATGAAGATGAAAGAGGAACTCTGGCGGTATCTTTCTCAAGCTTAGTTGGCAATTTCCTGCTGACCTCATCAACGGACATTCCCCATTTGATATCATCAAATTGATAGATGTTATCAGATTTAAAGGAATCTAAGGAAAGTACCACATCTCCATTGCTTTTAATCTTTGTTATGACGATGATTGCAAACAAAATTACAAGAGCTGCTATAACCGGAATGATAAATTTTTTTGATGTCTTGCTTTTCATAAAATAATATCCTCCTTTCACTATTAGAAAACTTAATCATATCGCCTCTTTAATTCCTCATATTTCTCCGCTGTGATCAAAGCATCCTTCTGAAAGCCTTTGAACAAAACAATATAGGTCCAGCGTCCATAAGGTTCGATCCGTTTGATCTTAGACACATTGATAATGTAAGATTTATGGCTTCGCATAAAATGGGAAGAGGGAAGTCTTTTCTCCAGGTCGCTTAGGGTTGCCGAAGTCACGTAGGCCTCTTCCGCTGTATAGATCATGGTGTTTCTTTCTTCCCGCTGTATCAGAATAATGTCCTCAGTCTCCACAAAGCTTGCGCTTTCCTTCCCTTTGATGAGGAGGCGCTGGGTTTCTTTCTCCTGTTGCACATGGCCAGGTAATTCTTTTGGTGCAGCAGAGACCGGCTGGGTAACCATACCGTTGCGGATTCTGGAAAGTGTCCGATTTACCCTCTCCACTAAAAAGGGTTTTACCAAATAATCAAATGCATATACTTCAAAGGCCTCCGACATATATTGATCATGAGCCGTTGCAAAAATGATCTTGGTCTTTGGATTTAAATCGGTAATGATTCTGGCGCAGTCAATGCCGCTTGCGCCATTGATCTCAATGTCCAGAAAGACCACATCCGGCTGGGTTCTGGTGAAAAGGGTT
>JAFYSG010000111.1 GCA_017559435.1 Lachnospiraceae bacterium | reverse complement strand
TCTTTTTCATTTTATCTTCTCCGCTATCAAACATTTTTAATCAAATATTTTCAATTTGCCAGTCGATGGCTTCTATTCCATGGTTCTTCAAAAACTGATTGGTCTGGCTAAAGGGCTTACTACCGAAAAATCCTCTATATGCAGAAAGAGGACTGGGATGGGGTGCCTTCAAAATCAGGTGGTTAGGGTTGTTCAGCATACTTTCTTTCATTTGAGCCGGTCTTCCCCATAGTATGAATACAATGGGGCGGTTCTGTTCATTCAGCGCTCTGATGGCTGCATCCGTAAACTGTTCCCAACCTTTGCCATGATGAGAATTGGCCTGGTGCGCCCTGACCGTCAACACGGTATTCAACATCAGTACCCCTTGCCTGGCCCATTTTACCAAATAACCATTATTGGGAATATAGCAGCCTAAGTCTTCGTGCAGTTCCTGATATATATTCACCAAAGACGGGGGAATATCCACATCCGGTTTTACCGAAAAACACAGGCCATGTGCCTGACCTACATTGTGGTAGGGATCCTGGCCGATGATGACTACCTTGACCTGACTTAAGGGTGTCAGATGAAAGGCAGTAAAAATATCGTCAGCAGGGGGGAATACCTGAGTGGTATTGTATTCTTCTTTTACAAACTGAAAAAGTTTGGCGTAATATGGCTTACTGAACTCGGAATTTAATGCATTCAGCCAGTCATTTTGTATCATTCCCATATTGATCTCCTGTATTCTACATCACTTCGTTCTTTCAGGCCGGCAGTACACTTCTCTAAACTTCTACAGCCGTACAGAAACACCACGATCACGCAGATATTCTTTTACCTGACGAATCTCCAGTTCTTTATAATGGAACAGGGATGCAGCCAACGCTGCCTCTGCTTTGGCGTCTACAAAGGCTTCGTAAAAATGTTCTAAGGTACCTGCGCCACCGGATGCAATGACCGGAATAGATACCTGCTCGGCAATGGTTCTGGTCAGTTCCAGCTCATATCCTGCTTTGGTTCCGTCCGCGTCCATGCTGGTGAGGAGAATCTCTCCTGCTCCCAGCTTCTCTACCTCAATGGCCCACTCTACGGCATCCATGCCCATGTCCACACGACCGCCATTTTTATAAATATTCCATCCGCTGCCGTCGGGACGTTTTTTGGCATCAATGGCTACTACCACGCACTGACTGCCAAATTTATCTGCAGCATCGCTTATAAGCCTGGGATTCATGATTGCAGCAGAATTTACGGATATCTTGTCTGCACCCTCACGCAAAAGTACCTTGAAATCGTCCACAGTTCTGATGCCACCGCCCACTGTAAAAGGTATAAATACCTTACTGGCCACTTCACGTACCCACTCTAACTGTGTGGATCTGGAATCGGAAGATGCGGTGATATCTAAGAATACCACTTCATCTGCCCCAGCTTTGTCATACGCTGCGGCAACCTCTGCCGGTTCTCCTGCATCCCGTAGGTTTACAAAATTAACGCCTTTTACTACCCGGCCGTCTTTCACATCCAGACAGGGAATAATTCTTTTTGTATGCATCTTATCTCCCCTCCTTTGTAAGTGCGATAAAATTACTAAGAATTTTCATGCCCACTTCTGAGCTCTTCTCCGGGTGGAACTGGCATGCAAACACATTATCTTTTTCTACCGACGCCTGAATTGGGACTCCGTATTCTGTGGCAGCTTTCACTATAGACTCATCCTCTGCCTGCAGATAATAGGAGTGCACAAAATATACATAAGAATTCTCTTCAATTCCTGCGTAAAGTTTTCCCGCATTAGGGTATGTCAGAGAGTTCCAACCGATATGAGGAATTTTAATACCCTCGCCATCCGGTATTCTTACTATTTTACCCTTTAAAATACCAAGTCCTTCTACGCCGGGACTTTCTTCACTGCTTTCAAATAACAACTGAAGACCCAGGCAGATTCCAAGAAAAGGGGTATCACTGTCAGCCACCTGATGTATTACATCTATCAGCCCATATGTACGAAGCTTGTCCATGGCATCACCAAATGATCCTACTCCCGGCAAGATCACACCATCTGCACGCAGTATAGTATCCGCGTCCCTGGTCACTACTACCTCTTCACCCAAGGCTATCAATGCTTTTTCTACACTTTTTATATTACCGGCATCATAATCAATTATTGCTATCATATCTTCTGCTCCCTTCAGTTTAACAGTTTATCACATAGATGCGAGCCAGTCTACAGCATTTTCAGAAATTGATATTCCTTTTTCTTTTAATTCTTCCGTCAATTGGTACAAATTCTTATTCACACGAATAAAATCGGCCTTCTGATTAAAATATCCAATCTTCTCAAAAGGAAATCTGATGACACTTGGACACTGCATGCCTACTCCCAGCTCCAGAATACAAAGCTTTTTATTCAGGGTACCCTGAAGCCACTTAGTGTATTTCTTCCACTGGTCTAAGTAGCCTCTCTCGTCGTACTTCTCTGTGTAAATATTATTGAGTATTCTATTACTGCCACATGTCGGACAATCTCCAAAACTCAAAACCTCTTGTGGATCCTCCATATATTTTACAATATGAGCCTTCTCTTCCTCTGTCAGCAGCACCGGAGCCTCTGTACAACTTCCACCATTCCTGCACTGCTTTTTCAAGCTTCCACCGCAAGGAGCAACTACTCTGCCTTCCTTAAATCCGACATCCCATACATAATCATTGGTTGCTATCGATACTACAAAATAATTCTTATCCTTCATTAACTCAGCGAGATTACTCAAGGCATGTTTTTTCCTATAACTATCTTCGCATTTGTCAGCAAAATATCGATTCAAAGAAGGAATCAGCCAATCCTGCCCTGTGGCTTCCAACTTCTCTCTGATTTTATTATATTGCGATATTTGCTTAAGACAACGCTCATCATCAAATTCTTCTCCAACGCCAACTAAAACCACATCTGCGTTTTCAATCAATTTTTTGATCCTATCTTTCATATTAGACTAACCTCTTAAAAAATCTTTGATATCCATATATAACAAAAAAGAGTAGGTTGACGCTACTCTTCAAAAAGGTTTATACCTTCAAAACCGAACATTGAATTCTCTTAAACTCACAAGTCATGCGAAATTTATTTCGTTTTCCAGCCTTCAGGTTAAGCCCTCGACCGATTAGTAAATATCAGCTGAACACATTGCTGTGCTTACACCTTATTCCTATCTACCTCGTCGTCTTCAAGGGGTCTTAGACATACGTCTGGATATCTCATCTTGAGGGGGGCTTC
>JAFYSG010000110.1 GCA_017559435.1 Lachnospiraceae bacterium | reverse complement strand
TGAGCCGCATCTACTATAAGAAGAAGTTTTTTGATTACCCCATCAGCATGAAATGGGAGACCATACGCAATATGGGGCTTTGGTGTACCCTGAGGGCAGGGTTTAGTTATCTTAGTTCCTGTGTGTGCAAGCGAAAAGAAGATTCTCTGGAAAATTTCTATATCAATCGTTTTGGTAAGGTGCTGTATTCCATGTTTTTTGAAGGATATACAGATAAACTGTGGGGAAGACATCCAAGAGAGATTTCGGCAGATTGGGGAGCCCAGAGAGTCAAGGGCTTGTCCATCGTGGCCATCATCAAGGATATCTTTAGAAAAGTGCTGCCGGGAAAGACCAAACAGGTGGAGACTTCGCTGATCGAGGAGTTCTGGTACCCTAAGTATGGCCCGGGTCAGCTATGGGAGACTGTGGCTTGGCAGGTCTGTCAGATGGGAGGAGAGATTTGGTTTGGCTGTAAGGCTACAGAATTCTCTGCGGATGAGGAAGGACATATCACAGCAGTGTGTTATGAGCGTGGAGGACAGCAGTACCGGGAAGAAGCTGATATTGTCATATCCAGTATGCCGGTAAAGGATCTGATCGCAGGAATAGGAGAGCAGGTGCCTGAAGATATACGTAGAATCGCCGGGGGGCTTCCTTATCGTGATTTTGTGACAGTGGGATTGCTTGTACCCAGGCTTAATCTAAAGAATGAGACCGCTATCAAGACCTTGAATGACTTGGTGCCGGATTGTTGGATTTATGTGCAGGATGTGGGCGTAAAGCTTGGCCGGATCCAGATTTTTAATAACTGGTCCCCCTATATGGTGAGAGAGCCGGAGGAGAAAGTATTTATCGGACTGGAATATTTCTGTCAGGAGAATGATGAATTTTGGAACATGTCAGAGGAAGACTGTGTTTCCTTTGCGGTGAAAGAACTGGTGTCCATGGGCATCCTTGAGAGCAGTTCAGATGTGCTTGATTATCATAGGGAGAGAGTAAAAAAGGCTTATCCTGCATACTTTGATACTTATGATGAAATGGACAAGGTGATTGCATATCTGGATCGATATGAGAATCTGTACTGTATCGGCAGAAATGGCCAGCATAGATACAATAACATGGATCATTCTATGGTGACCGCTTTTGAGGCAGTACGCAATATTCTCAGTGGACGTAAGGATAAGGACAATATTTGGAAGGTAAATACAGAACAGAAATATCATGAAGAAAAAAATCATGAAAAGTGAAATCTTCAAAAAAGAAAATAGGATATTTGTGATAGCAGCTGTGGCTGCTTTGGCAGTGGATCTGTTGTTTGCCCAGGATGCGGTGAATAAAATTTCTGCGGGAAATACAGTGCTGGTGCTGGGAATACTGATAGCTGCTAATTTGGTGGCGTTTTGGTCAGACAGGCGTTTGCTTCAGACAGGCAGCATGATTGTTGTGTGGTTGCTTGCCTTGATATGGAGTGCAGTGATCGTTCGGCAGAATTATGGGAGCTGGTCGGAGTATGTAGGAGTTGCTACCATAGGTGTAGGGGTCGTCACTCTTGTTTTGTTTTCTTTTGTGGGTTATAAGTATCATCATATGACGGAAGACAGCATTCTTGTGCTTTTAATGGCAGCACTGGCTATGCGTATTTTCTATGTGGTCATGACCCAGGCACATATTTATCAGAACGATATAGGCGTTTTATGGTCGCCTCTTGGAGGGCATCTGGGATATGTGAGATATCTTCTTGACAATCAGGCACTTCCGGATTTTGACCCTACCACTAGGCATCAATTTTATCAGCCGCCATTGCATTATTTTATTACTGCTTTGTGGGTGAAGCTTCACACCTTTTTTGGTGTCTTGCTAGAAGCGACGGATGAGAACATTCAAGTGTTGTCATTGTTTTATTCTATGGCCTCGCTTGGTATCTTGAATAAGATTGGTATCAGACTGAAAATGTCTGTCCGGGGGAGATTTGCGGCATTGTCTGTCATTGCTTTTCTGCCTTATGATATTATGATGTCAGCGACCATAAACAATGACCTTTTGATGACGTTATTGGTGTTGTTATGCATCTATTTTACCCTAAAGTGGTACCAGGAGTCAGGACTTGTCAATATCCTGCTTATGGGTATCACTATCGGCTGTGCCATGATGACAAAGATATCCGGGGTGCTGATCGCACCCGGAGTAGCCATTATCATGCTGGTAAAAGCATGGAATAACAGGCAGCAGTGGAAGCGATATCTGGGACAATTTATGATGTTTGGCCTGGCGGCATTTCCGCTGGGACTTTGGTATCCTTTGAAATGCCTGCTTCAATATGGAGTTCCCCTGGGATATGTACCAAACATGGGCACAGATTCAAGCCAGTATATCGGCATCTATACAGGTGTAAGAAGGATTTTGGATATAAGAAACCAGCTGGTGGAGCTGTGCATGCACTGGGAACTGAGTGACCCTTACATTGACTATAATATTCCTGTATCCCTGGTGAAGTTTGCAGTATTTGGTGAAGGATCTTATTACTTGCTCAACAAGACGGTAAAAGGCCTGGGAACCGGAATCTTTTGGTTAACTGCTGTGATAATGATGGCAGTTGTAGTGTTATGCGTGGTCTGGTTGATCAAAAAGAATCTTTCCTGGACCTATAAAATATCAATTGCGGTAATGGTGTTGGTGATCATGGTTTCTTACGTGAAATTCTGCTATATGTATCCCCATGTCTGCACCATGCACATCCGTTATGTTATGGTAGCTGTTTATCTGTCCATTGTTGCAGCAGCATCTGCACTGGATCATTTCCGAGATGGGAAAAGGGATAGTACTGCCGGGCGAAGAGGTAGAATTGTGGTCAGAGTAATTATTTTTGTATATGCCGTGTTGTCAGTTTTATTGAACTGGAATATGGAGATACTTTTGCAGTCTTAGCCGTCTGTCCCCCCCTGAATTTTAATTGAGCCAAAGTTTTTTGAATTTTTTTGAAAAAAGTGTTGACAAAAGTCTTGATATGAGATAAAATATCATTCGTCAGCGCGGTCACTTAGGTGATTGCAAGGCTATGTGTTCGTAGCTCAGCTGGATAGAGCAACGGCCTTCTAAGCCGTGGGTCGGGGGTTCGAATCCCTTCGAGCACATTTGAGAATTTTAGTTTAACAATTTTAGTTATGAAGTTCTCTAACAACAAGAATCGTTTGCGGTTCTGCTATGGTGGGTATAGCGCAGTTGGTTAGCGCGCCAGATTGTGGCTCTGGAGGCCAAGGGTTCGAATCCCTTTATCCACCCTTTGTGCTTTCCTCAGGTGTCGTATGACACGCTTGGTGTCATGATCATAGGGCTATCGCCAAGCGGTAAGGCACAGCACTTTGACTGCTGCATTCGCTGGTTCGAATCCAGCTAGCCCTGCTCCAATATTTATGGGATATTAGCTCAGTCGGTAGAGCACTTGACTTTTAATCAAGTTGTCCGGGGTTCGAATCCCCGATGTCTCATTA
>JAFYSG010000109.1 GCA_017559435.1 Lachnospiraceae bacterium | reverse complement strand
TGGACCGTTTTTTGGAGTGTAAGGATTGTGAAAAGATGATCCCCGATTTCATATTTCAGAAGATTAATAACAAGACCTTAAAAAGGTTTTGTGATCATGTCTTAAATTGTCCTGACTGTCGTGAGGAGCTGACGATTCAATTTCTGGTTTCGGAAGGCATGAACCGACTGGAGGAAGGGGATGCTTTTGATCTGAACCATGAGCTGGCCAAGCGGATGGTGGAAGCGCGGAAGCGGCTAAGCAAAATAGAGCGTTTTATTCGTGCGGGTTCTGTGCTTGAGTTTATTGCTATGACGGCGGTTTTAGGTGTTGTATTTTGGATTATTCTGAGGTGATATGGCTTCAGATAAGGAAAGGGTTAGCAGATGAGTGAGAAACTGGTTCTGATAGATGGACATAGTATTTTGAATAGGGCATTTTATGGGGTGCCGGAGCTTACAAATGCAAAAGGATTTCATACCAATGCCATTTATGGGTTTTTGAATATTATGTTTAAGATTCTGGAAGAGGAGAAGCCACAGTATCTGGCTGTGGCTTTTGATGTGCATGCACCCACATTCCGTCATCTGATGTATGAGGGATATAAAGGAACCAGAAAAGCCATGCCGGACGAGCTTCGGGAGCAGGTGCCTGTGATGAAGGATGTGTTAAGAGCCATGGGTGTGGTGATCATGGAGCATGCGGGGCTTGAGGCAGATGATATTCTGGGTACCCTTGCCAGGAAAGCGGAGAAAGCCGGTATGGAAGTGGCACTTGTGTCCGGTGACAGAGATCTTCTACAGATTGCTTCTGAGCATATTAAAATTCGCATTCCCAAGACCAAGATGGGCAGGACAGAGGTGGAGGATTATTATGCAGAGGATGTGCTTAAGGTTTATCATGTGACGCCTACACAGTTTATCGATCTGAAGGCACTTATGGGGGATACTTCGGATAATATTCCGGGGGTGCCTAAAATAGGTGAGAAGACAGCAGCCGGATTAATGGAAGAGTACGGTTCTCTTGAGAATATTTATGCCCATGTAGATGAGATCAGCAAGAAGAGTATCAGAGAGTCGCTGATCGCCAACAGAGATCTGGCAGATCTTAGTAAAGCACTGGCTACCATCAAGGTGGACAGTGATGTGGAGCTGAACCTGGAAGAAGCCAGGGCAGAGGGATATTATACGAAAGAAGCATATGCTTTGTTTAAAGAATTGGAATTTAAGAATATGTTAAGCCGTTTTGATACGGTGGAGACAGAATATTCTTCCAAAGTTACGGATGATTTTGCAGTATGCAGCAGTGCAGATGAGTTGGTGATGCATTTAAAAGAGATGCAGACTATGGATGAAATAGCGGATAGTGAGGCTGCTACAAGGATTGGACTGAGTTTTCTGACAGGAGAAGCCGGTGATCTCTTGGCAGTGGCGGCAGCAGAACCAAAGGGTAGTGTCTTTGTGTATACGCTGCAAAAGGAAGAAGAGAAGCAGGTAGCGGAAGCTTTGCATCAGTTATCAGGGCGTATGCCTGTAGCTGCTTTTGATATAAAGAGAATGTATGGTTTTCTGCAGCAGGAGTGTACGGATCGTTATTTTGATGTATTAATCGGTGCTTATCTTCTGAATCCTCTGAAAAATGATTATGATATTGAAGCCATAGCCCAAGAACATCTTGACATGATGATTCCGGGATATGGGGAGCTTTTTGGTAAGCTTAGTCCGGTGCATGCACTTTTGATGAAGCAGGAAGAAATGCAGAAATATCTTTGTTATTCTGCTTTTGTGGCAAGGAAAGCGACTGTGGTGCTTGAGAAAAAGCTTTTGGAAGCAGGCATGGATCAGCTTATGCGTCAGATAGAGATGCCTCTTTCTCTGGTACTTTATGATATGGAAAGAGAAGGTGTCCGAGTAAAGAGGGAGGAACTTAAGAAATATGGTGACGCTTTAGTAGAACGGATCGATCAGCTGGAACAAGCGATTCATGAGCAGGCGGGCAGTCATTTTAATATTAATTCCCCTAAACAGCTGGGAGAGATTTTGTTTGATAAGATGAAGCTTCCCGGAGGCAAGAAGACTAAGACAGGTTATTCCACTGCGGCGGAGGTGTTGGAGAAGTTGGCTCCGGAGCATGCGATCGTGAAGGATATTTTGGAATATAGAGGCCTTGCCAAGCTGAAATCTACCTATGCGGATGGGCTGGCTGTCTATATCGGGGCTGATGAAAGAATTCACACCAGCTTTAATCAGACCATCACGGCTACCGGAAGAATCAGTTCTACAGAACCCAATCTGCAGAATATTCCTATGCGGATGGAACTTGGCAGAAAGATCCGTAAGGTTTTTGTGCCCGGAGAAGGGTGTGAGTTCATGGACGCAGACTATTCTCAGATAGAACTGAGAGTGTTGGCCCATATGTCCGGGGATGAGCAGTTGATCGAAGCATATCATATGGACCAGGATATTCACAGGATCACGGCATCTAAGGTATTCCACACACCCTTTGAGGAGGTTACGGATCTGCAGAGAAGGAATGCCAAGGCCGTAAATTTTGGTATTGTATATGGTATCAGTTCTTTTGGGTTGAGCCAGGATCTGAGCATCAGTAAGAAGGAAGCAGCTGAGTATATTGAACAGTATTTTGCTACTTATCCCAAGGTAAAAGAATTCTTGGATAAGCAGGTGACGGATGCCAAAGAAAAAGGGTATGTGACTACGATGTTTGGCCGCAGACGTCCTGTGCCGGAACTGAGCAGTCAGAACTTTATGCAGCGGTCCTTTGGAGAACGGGTGGCTATGAATGCGCCTATCCAGGGCACAGCAGCGGATATTATGAAAATAGCAATGATCCATGTATGGAAGGCTTTGAAGGATGCCGGTCTGAAATCCAAACTGATCTTGCAGGTACACGATGAGCTTTTGATCGAGACTGTCAAAGAGGAGACCCGGGAAGTGCGCAGAATTTTGGAAGAAAATATGCGCTCGGCGGCTAATCTGGCTGTGGCTCTGGAGGTGGATCTTCATACGGGGGGAAATTGGTATGAAGCAAAATAACAGGAGGCAAATATGCGCTTGATCGGTGTTACCGGAGGAGTGGGAGCCGGTAAATCAGAAATTTTACAATATTTGAAGAAACATTATAAATGCGAGGTTTATATGGCTGATCAGGTGGCTCATAAGGTGCAGGAGCCGGGACAGCCTTGTTATGAAAAAATTGTGGAAATCATGGGGAAAGATGTGCTGAAACCGGATGGCACCATAGACAGGACCATCATGGCTGCCAGAATTTTTGGGGAAAGAGAACTTTTACTTAAAATAAATGCGCTCATACACCCGGCTGTTCAGGAGTATCTGTTGGAACGGGTGAAGGAAGCAAGGGAGAATCCTCAGATAGAGCTTTTCTTTATTGAAGCGGCGCTTTTGATCGAGTCAGGCTATAAGAAAATCGTGGATGAAATGTGGTATATCCATACGGATGAAGAAGTGCGTCGTAAGCGTCTGGAGTGCAGCAGAGGATATTCTCCCCAAAAGATTACACAGATCATGGACAAGCAGTTGTCGGAGGAAGCTTTTCGGTTAGCCAGTGATTTTGTCATCGATAACAGTGGTGAACCGGAGGAAAGCTTCAGGCAGATCGATGAAAGGCTTAAAAGTTATACCCGGAGGACAGTTCAATGAGATTATGCAGTATCGCCAGCGGAAGTACCGGCAATTGTATTTATGTTGGTTCAGATGCCACACATCTTTTGATAGATGTGGGAATCAGCGGCAAGCGTGCCGAATGTGGGCTGAATAGTCTGGGGATTAGCGGCGGTGACTTGGATGGTATTCTGATCACCCATGAGCATGCAGATCACATCAGTGGTCTGGGGGTTATGGCAAGAAAATACCGGGTTCCTATTTATGCTACGGCAGGCACCATAGAGGCCATAAAGGAAAGTGGAAGTCTGGGAAAAGTGGACGAAGAACTGTTCCATGAGCTGAAAGCGGATGAGAAGATGGTCATCAAGGATGTGACGGTGAATCCTATGAGGATTTCACATGATGCTAAGGAACCTGTGGCGTACCGTATAGGATATGGTAATAAAAAGGTGGGTATCTGTACAGACTTAGGGATTTACAATGATTATACGGTAGAGTGCCTTAAGGGTATGGATGCCCTTTTGATCGAGGCTAATCATGATGTGAATATGTTGCAGGTAGGCCCCTATCCATATTATTTGAAGCAGCGTATTCTTGGAGAACGTGGTCATTTATCCAATGAAAATTCCGGAAGGCTGCTTTCCAGGATCCTTCATGACAAACTGCAGACGATTGTCTTGGGACATCTGTCCAAGGAAAATAATCTGCCGGAGCTTGCTTATGAAGCGGTGAGAATGGAGATCACTATGGGGGATAATCCTTATAATGCCGGTGATTTTAAGATACAGGTGGCGAATCGCAGTGAAGTGTCGCCGGTGGTCTATGTGTAATGATCAGACGGCTAATGATATTTAGACCAAGAACTTTGCAGAAAGACTTGCAAAATCAGGAAACTTTTGGTAACATAATCAAAAAACATATGAAAGATTTAATTGGAGGAACTATGAAAAAGACAATCATTACAGTGGTGGGAAAAGATACCGTAGGAATTATCGCGAAGGTATGTACATATCTGGCTGAGAATGGGATCAACATCCTGGATATCTCACAGACCATCGTACAGGGATATTTTAATATGATGATGATCGTGGATACCAATGGAACGGATAAGCCTTTTGGTGATATGGCAGATGAGCTGGCAGCGTTGGGCGAGGAGATCGGCGTGGTGATCAAATGTCAGAAGGAAGAAATTTTCGATAAGATGCACAGAATCTAGTATACAG
>JAFYSG010000108.1 GCA_017559435.1 Lachnospiraceae bacterium | reverse complement strand
CGGAAAAATAATTCTTTTATGGCGCAATGCCTGCACCATACAGTACAACATCAGCACAACTGCCGCGATAACAAACATGGTTATAGGGAAATAAGCCAACGCATTGATATAATATTTCAAAATATAGCGCTTTACTACCATGCCGAATTCCCCGGCACCTCTGCTGCCATCCACCCACTGCAGCATCTCTGACAACCCTCTGGTGTCCAACACCAATATGTTCTCTTCCAGAGAAAATAGAATTTTAATAGATTCCACGATGAGCGTTCTCACAGTCAATAGTATAACCATTGCTATGACACCTCTGATCACCCATCCCCATAATCCTCTGTCATACTTTTTGCCTTCATCTTCTTTACATAATAGCAGATATATCATTATTATGCCGATAATATAGACGATTACCATGGATTCATAGCATCCTGCCGCAATCGTTGCCCACAAAGCACTTATTACCGTATAACGCCATCTTTTGTTTCTGTCCTTTTTCATTCCTTCTGCAAAAGAAATGGCTCCTAATCCGGCTAAGCCATAAGCCATGCATATACCGTTATGTGTATAGTATGTACAGATTTCACTTAAAATCGGGGCTGACAGGAAGATACACGAAAAAAAAGTATAGCCCCAGAGGGGAAGCTTACTTGACTGACTCCGCTTAAAAGCCACGCACCAGAGCGTCACACTGAGAATCAGAAAGATAACCCCTATGAGCTCTGTAATAAGGGGGGCAAATTCTGCCAAACGGAATACTTTGTTTAACAGAAAAAGCGTCCACCTTCCCATATAGGGCTCCAATCCATCCTGAAAAAAACGTTCTGATGCGGTATCGTCAATACCGATGGTGGGATTGACAACCATAAAGCCATAACTGAATATAGCTGTCACCAATAACGGTATCATGTACTTTTTCTGTTTCAAAAGATCTGACATTTCTCTCCAAACAGCTTTCACCATCGTACATTCTCTCCCTTTATCCCGGATAAGCGTTACACAGTGCGATCACCCGCTCCACCTCATCATCTCTTAGTTCAGGGAAAAGAGGCAGCGTCACACAATGTGATGCCAGGTATTCTGCATTAGGGCAGTCTCCCTCCTGATATCCCAGGAATTTATAGGCCTCCTGCAAGTGACAGGGAACCGGATAATGCATATTGCACTCCACATCTGCCTCCGCCATATATCTGATAAAGTCCTCATGATCCGGCACAGTAACCACGAACAAGTGATAAACAGGTTTGGTATTGTCCGGATGCACCTGCATCTTGATCAGCGGATTGGTAATCTCTCTGTGATATCGCTCACCGATTTCAATACGCCTGCATGTCCACTCCGGGATCAGCTTAAGCCCTACACTCAGCACGGCTCCCTGAAGCCCCTCAAGGCGGTAATTATAACCGATCTCATCATGGTAATATCGTTTGTCACAGCCCTGATTCTTTAACCGCGTAATACGACGAAAGTATTCTTCTTTATTGCAGGTAACACTGCCGCCTTCACCGAATGCATACAGATTCTTGCCCGGATAAAAACTGAAGCAGGCAAGTTCTCCCAAAGTGCCCGTATTGCGGCCTTCATACTGTGCGTCCATGGCCTGGGCACAGTCCTCAACCACAAATAAGCCGTGACGATCTGCAATTGCTTTCACCTTATTAAATTCAAAGGGCTGACCGTACAAATGCACCCCTATGATGCCCTTGGTGCGTTCTGTAATCTTTTCCTCAATCTTGTCCGGATCGATCTGCCAAGTATCCGGAGTACAATCTACAAACACAGGGGTCGCTCCCGTATAAGATACGCCCCATGCTGTTGCAATATAGGTATTGGCCGGCACGATAACCTCATCTCCCGGTCCCACGTTAAGTGCCATCATGGCACAATGAAGCGCAGTGGTTCCGTTATTCACCCCACAGGCATACTCCGTACCTATATAATCTGCAAATTCCCGGTCGAATTTATCTGCATATTTACCACCGGAAAAAGCAGTTTCTTCACATACCTTAGTGATAGCCTCCAGGAATTCCTCTCTGTGAGCGTTAAAATCTCTCGTCAAATCTATTCTGCTGATATGCGCCATTGCCAAATTCCTCCTCTACAATTTTTCTATACCCTCTGTCACATAACGTTGTCTCTTAAAGGTCATGTTCAGTATGACTGACAAATATTTGAATATCAGTGTCAGCATCACAAAAAGCATAAAGAATCCAAAGGACATAAGGCTCATAAGGGACAGCCAGCCTGCTACCGTCTCTTCCGTGCTGAATATGGAGTAGAGAATATCTCCAACCATGATCACTAAGACCACTAAGAAAGTAATACTAAGAATCATGGATAGCTTCTCCAGAATGTCAGAGAATATGATAATGGTGTCCATAGCAATACTGCTGCGGCTGCCCATCTCTTCCCAGCTGCGCCCCTTACGGATTCCTTCTTTATTGTCGTAGCAAATCGTGTCAAATTTCAAACCACAGTTCATGTACAGCGCTTTGCGGTAAGGGATATAAGCATTCAGCTGGTTCACCCGGTTCACTGCACGACGGGATACGATACGGAATCTTTCCTGACGCATCTTGGTCTTCATGCGGTTGCCAAAGTTATATACAAAGTAAAACAGTTTAGAAGTAAACTTCACATGGTTCTTAGGCGCCGCTGCCACTACATCATACCCTTCTAACGCCCTTCGATACACCTTCATGACCAAATCTTCCTCAAAATCCATGGAACACTGATCAAACTCAAACAGGAAGTCTCCCACAGCAAGGTCTCTTCCCGCATTCATGGCTGCCTCCATACCCTGATAATAACTTAAGTTGATCAGGCTCAGAGCATGGCTATCACCACTTTCCTCCTGATAACGCTTGATTTCTTTTACGGTATCATCTATGCAGCCGTCATCGACGCAGATAATCTCATATTTCTCGAAATTCTGCTTCATGATGCCACAGATCCGCTTCATAAATTCACACACCCGCTCCTCATCATTGTGCAGATAAATAATACATGATACAAAATTTTTCTCTTTTTCCACGCTCATTGTCTTACCCTCACTTCAGAATTTCATCTAAGTCATATATGGTATTGATCTTACCGGACAGTACACTGACAAAAGTAGGATCTGTAGATGCCAGTTTGATCACTGTCGGTCTGGAATCATCTATCTCTGAAGCCTTCAGGATCGGCTTCATGGAAAATAAGGAATGGTCGTATGTAAACACATACTCATCCCGCATATATTTTCTGGCAAGTGCCGCCATGTACTCCCATGCACTTTCCGGGTGATTACTGCAAGTGTTACAATTACCCAGAGCACCCTTACAAAGTTCTGCTTGTCCCTGCTGACAGGCAAATCTGGGATATTCCTCAAAGCTTGCCTTATGAGGTGTGAACGTAACGGAAGTCAGGGAATGATATCCCGTTTTCCCAAAAGGCATGATAGAAAAGAAGGGGCCGTCCATTACCGTCAGTCCTGTGCCCACCAAGTTCTCACTGACTTTACACAAAATGATCTCGCACAGTTCATACTTCAGCGCAAAAGGCTTGGTCTCTACACCTTCTACCCGGGAAAGAACCTGATTCACGGAAGCATATGTGGCATTTAAAACAAACGGTGCTTCATAGCGCTCCAAAGCTCCATCATTGACTTTCGCATACACTTCATAGCAATGCTCCCGCTTGATAATGCGCTCCAGCTGCCTGCTATACATAATTCTGGCATTGGGAAATTCAGCCAGTTGTTCCAAGATATAATCCCGCAGAAGATGAGCATCATAAGTATATTCTTTGGTCAAAAAAGCCCCGTCGCAGACACCTTCTTTAAAATAACTGTCTACCGGCAGGTCTTTACACGGAATATCTGCATCCTTGCAGAACTTCTTGAATTCCTTGGCATCTGTCCAGGAGAAATGACTGGAAGTGGCATATACCTGATCAAACTCTGAATGGATACAACATCCGTAATCCTCCACAAAACGCTTAAAGTATCCTGCTGATTTCATGGCAGTAGAAAGAGACCTGGGATAATGATATCCCATGTGTACTCTCGCCTGATTCACAAAGGTAGCCCTGCTAAAAGCTTCCTTCTCCATCTCCAAAACCACTACCTCTTGCCCTCTCCGGGCGCAATACAATGCTGCATATAATCCATACAAGCCTGCACCGATAATAATCTTATCTATCATGTCTGCCTATCCTTCAAATGTTCTTCTTTACATAAAACTCCACCCACAGCCTGGTGATCTGCTTCATATAGTTACATATGGTCTTAAAGATCTTCACTGTGGTATTATAGTCTTCCTGCCACTCCACCGGATAATCCAACACCTGAATCCCTCTTTTTTCTGCACGAAGCAAGAACTCAATCATATAAAACCAGCCGTTGTCCTGACTGCTGCCTTCTACCAACTCCAGTGCCTTCTGTCGTCTTAAGAACGTAAAACCACAGATAGCATCCGTACACTTCATTCCCAAAAACAGTTTTAACAGGATCAATAAGCCCTGGGAAGTAATCTTGCGATACCACTTTCTTCCTCTGGTATCTGACTCATTGGCAAATCTGCTGCCATTGATATATTCCACCTCCGGCCTCACCCGAAAAATGTGAATAGCCTCTCCCAGATGCTTGATATTGGTGGACAGATCGATATCCATATAGCCCACAATATCCCCCTTACTCAGCTCCACACCCCTGCGAAAGGCAGCACCCACTCCTCGTACATTGATCTTCTCAAACTGCACCCGGGGATATTTTTCACACAGTCTTGCGCCAATCTGGGGCGTTTCATCCTCAGACCCATTGTCTACAATAATGATCTCATAGTCTTCATAGGCAATGCTCTGAAGATATTCTACCGTTCTGGTGATCCCGCTTTCCAAACGCAAACGTTCATTTAACACGGGAAAAATAATTGTCAGTTCCATTCCTCTGCCACCTTACTTTTCTAAATCTACATCTTTTAAAAGCTCTCTGATCTCCTCTACAGTCAGCCATACCTTGTTATTGTCGGAACTGTAAGAGAAGCCCTCAGGCACCTTCTTGCCTGTAGGGGTTGCTTTTCTGTGAGCGCTCCACACCATCTGGGGATATACGATATAATGCTTGTCATATTCATAAGTGGTCATGGAATCCTCCACAGTCACCATGATCTCATGAAGCTTCTCACCCTCTCGAATCCCTACTTCCGGCATGGAACAGCCGGGCAGCATGGCCTGAGCCAGATCTGTGATTTTAAAAGAAGGAATTTTGGAGATAAAGGTCTCACCGCCCTTTGCCTCCTCCAGAGCCTTGATCACCAGCTCCACGCCCTGACGCAGACTGATCCAGAAACGAGTCATGCGATAATCCGTGATAGGAAGCTCTGTGCCGCCGTTTTTAATGATATTATGGAAGAATGGAATAACTGAACCACGGCTTCCTGCCACATTACCGTAACGCACGATAGAGAAGCACACATCCTTGCTGCCTGCATAGGCATTGGCCGCAATGAACAGCTTGTCCGATACCAGCTTCGTACCGCCGTACAGATTCACAGGATTCACGGCCTTATCAGTGGACAGTGCCACAACCTTCTTTACGCCTGTATCCAGCGCAGCGTCAATTACATTCTGGGCACCGTTGATATTGGTCTTAATGGCTTCTGCCGGATTGTACTCACAGGCAGGCACCTGCTTCAGCGCAGCTGCATGGATCACATAATCCACGCCCTCAAAGGCACGGGTCATTCTCTCTCTGTCACGCACATCTCCGATAAAGAAACGCAACTTATCCGCATACTGTCTGAATTCATTCTGCATATGGAACTGCTTGAATTCATCACGGGAATAAATAATGATCTTCTTGGGATCATAATGCTCCAGTACATACTTGGTGAAAGCCTTACCAAAACTGCCGGTTCCACCGGTGATCAAGATTGATTTATTGTTTAACATATGAAAGTCCTCCTGACTCTTTTCTACTCTCATTCTTACCGCTGTGCCTGATACATACACATTACCACTCTATATTGTACCACATAATCAGAAGAAAAGCAAATTATAATATACCAATGATCTCTTTTAATTCCTCTCTGGTAAAACTGCCGCTTCCCACACCTTCGCCGCCCAGCACCTGATCCGCCAGTTCTTTCTTTCTCTCCTGCAGGCGAATGATATTCTCTTCTATGGTACCCTTGGTCACCAATCTATATACCGTCACTGCATTCTTCTGCCCGATCCGGTGTGTCCGGTCTGTAGCCTGATTCTGTACCGCCAGGTTCCACCAGGGATCATAGTGAATGACAATATCAGCCGCTGTCAGGTTCAGGCCCGTACCTCCTGCTTTCAGAGAGATACAGAATACAGAGGTGTCATCTTGCTGAAACTGTTCCACCGATTCTCTGCGCTTTTCCTTACTGGTAGCACCTGTCAGCGTATAGAAAGTAATTCCCTCTTCCTCCAGCCGGTTACAAAGGATCTCCAGCATAGAAGTAAACTGAGAAAACAACAAAATCTTATGACCGCTGTTTACTGCATTCCGTATCAGGTCCAGACACATTTCCTCCTTGGCAGAATGGTCTTTATAATCGCTGTAAACCAAAGACGGATCACAGCAAAGCTGCCTGAGCCTTGTAAGTTCTGAGAGAATCTGAATCTTTGCGCTGCGAAATTCCTCATCCGACTGTTTATCCAGCATCAGGGCCAACCGCTTCACATGGGCATCGTACAACTTCTGCTGTTCTCCCTCCATACAGGCATACATGTCCTCTTCCAGCTTGTCCGGTAAATCCTTCAGCACATCCTTCTTTAACCTCCGAAGCACAAAAGGCCGAATCATCTTCTGCAGCCGTTCCATGGCCTTTTTCTCCTGCTGCTGGACGATGGGGATCTCCAGTTCCTCTCTGAATCTCTGGTATCCGAATAAGAGCCCCGGCATCAGATAATCAAAAATGCTCCACAGCTCACTGAGCCGGTTCTCCACCGGCGTTCCCGTCAAAGCCAGCTTGAAGGCTGCCTTAATCTCCTTCACGGCTCCGGCCGCCTGGGTGTTATGATTCTTGATAAACTGTGCCTCATCGATGACCTGACAAAAGAAATACAGCTTCTCATAATGGGCAATATCACGTTTTAACAAGTCATATGACGTGATCAGAATAACCTGATCCGGAGCCTGCGCAATCAGGGTTTCCCGTTCTTTGGCATTGCCGATCACCATCATAGCAGGCAGATGTAACGCAAAAAGCCTAAACTCATTGTACCAGTTATAAACAAGAGACGCCGGGGTAACGATGAGACATCGCATGGGTTGACCCGGATCTTCACTCATCAATTGCTCATACTCCGAGCATAAAAAGGTGATCACCTGCAACGTCTTACCAAGCCCCATATCGTCAGCCAAGATACCACCGAAACCATTATGCTTTAACGTCTTCAACCATAGAAATCCCTTCTTCTGGTACTCTCTCAGCACATTCTGTAAAACAGCCGGCACCTCAAAATCATTATCCTCCACCGTCTTCATATTGCGGACCAAGGCCCGGAATGCCCTGTTCTTCACAGCAAAAACTGCCTCCTGATCCCGAAGCCCCGCATCCAGATACAACGCCCGGAACTTGGGAAGCTCTATGGTATCCTCCCGCATCTGCTTATCACTCAATCCCAAACCCTGCCTAAGCTCCAGTAGGGTCTCCAGACTATCTCCCGCCACATTCACAAACTCACCGTTCTTGAGACGGTAATATTTCTTTTTCCTGTCATATTGATTCAGAATCTCAAGAAGCTGCTCCCTGGACATATCCTCGTAATTCAAAGTCAGTTCCAGCAAATCCCCGGCCAGAGAAATCCCCACACTGATACGGGGCGAGGCATTCACCCTTATCTTTTTCAATGCATCAGAAATAAATACCTGCCCCAGCTCCTGCAACCGGGGTATCCCTTCCGTCAGGAACTCATACATCATCTCCTCTGCATCGGCTATGACCATGGCTTGAGTATTCTCATCATAAGCATTACAATAAGAGGATATCACCTTCCCTGCCGGAATCTCCCTGGTCAGGTCACGCTGTCCCATATCCTCCTTGTCACCATATACATTATAACGCCGCTCCCCATATACCGCGATCAACCGGCAGGAAATCATATCCTCCTGGGGCGCATCCAGATAAATCTCAAAATTTACCGCCTCAATATGATAATCCTTTTCGGAAAAATTCTTTCTGGTACAATCATAATACCGCTCAAGTACCGGAAGAAGATCCCGGCAAAACATGGGCATATCTTCCTTCTGGATAAAAGCTTTCCCCTCCGGAAGTATCTCCATACATGCCAAAAAGTCCTGAATAGGCTTCATCTCCTCTAAGGATTCCCTGTAAATCAGCCCCTTCTCAAACCAATATTGATACTTATTTCCTTTACAACCGGTCAGCTGCTTTGCTTCCAGCACCACGCCTCCATCCTGCCCTGTAAGTGTAAGGTTCCGCTCCGGCCCCCCTTCCACCTGAAGACACAGACCCAGCTCTCTCTCCTGTGTGTTCACCTGTATGGGCAGTTCCCCTGCAGCCTCCAGAAATGCTTCCAGTTCCCCTGCAGAAAGAGGCAAACTGCGAAGCTTCGCCTGAGTACGATAACCATAATAATAAGTCTGCACGTACCTCCTGCCATTCTCCTGCACCCAGTTACGGATAAACTGCACCAAATTCTGACTACCTACCGCAAACGCTTCCGGTATATGCACAAATTTAAGTTGCTTCCCGTACTGATACTCCTCTTCCCCCTGCATCAAGCGGTCAAACTCAAAAATATCCTTGATCACATATTTGTGGGCCACGCCTACTCGAAACTCTACAGAAGCTTTACCTTTCTCACAAGTCAGTGTAGGCTCCAATTGAATTCTGCCAAAATTCTGATCCTGCATCAGCGGTAACATGCGACGCGTCAACTGCTTCTCCAGAAACTGCTTCATTGCCGGTGTGGTGGTAGGAGCGAAATAATCCTCTGCCGGATAATCGCTCAGACGCCTTTGTCCCCGACTCAGTCCTCTGCCCTGCGCCGATAGCCCGAAGGCCTTGTCTTCTGCCGGTAGAGCTTGTTCATGTGAAGCTTGTGTATCTAAAGCCTGCGAATGCAAAGCCCGCCCCTCTGAATCCTGCACTTGCGAATCCTGATCCCCGGAAAAATCTGCTCCGGCGGCCTTTTTATCCACATACTTCAAAAGGGCTGCGACCAAATGCTTACACAGCCCATCATAACTGGCAAAGGCAGGACATCCACAGCTACAGTCCGATACTGCATCCTTGGCTTTATCATAGTGAAAACGGACATCATATACCTTCGTTCCACTGCCTTTTACCTTGGTGGAAATATACTCCACGAAGGAAGTTTCCTCGATATTTAATTCTTTTACTTTATCAAGAAGATACAGGTCCAGACCACGGGCGTAGAACGACGCGTGGGTTAGATTCCTGATTCCGGTGCGTGTCAGCATAGATTATTTCTCCGTTCCATTACTTATCAAAAAGACATATCCTCCAAGGCCATTCTGCAACAATTTGATTAACACCTCACAATGTTGCACAATGCCGTTCATGAATATGCCCTTCATTCGCGCCAGTTTTTAATTCTCTTTAAATTGATTAACAATTCTATCCCTAATATTCATCTGTGTATTATAAAACTGTACAATACTCTGTTTAGTGATTACAGCATCTGATGCAACATGCTTTGGACATCCTCTCCTTGCTTCCTGCCATGGTGCATCATTATGCGTCATCTCTTCTAATTCATCTGCTGTATAATCTCCATACACATCCAATACAGTTTCGACAAACTTAATATCATCATCATTTGCCAAAACAAATCCATTAAACCTGGGAATCTCATTCCAGCCATAACTTCTATAATTGTTATACAATCTACGGCAAACCGGCCCATGTTCCCATGCCTCAAATGATATGTCTGCAATTTCAGTTCCATGAATCGTCAAATACCAAGCATATACATAATATGCCAACTTTTGAAGCTTTTTATTAGATATATCATCTCTACAACTTAGTATAACCTTCGCTAATGAATCTATTGTCAGCATCGTCTCACCTCTCAACCACATTCATAATACTACAAGTTTATCCAAAAGTCTACCTTAAAATTAGAATATTCTATTCCCTTTGTATTCTTTACCACTTTTGTTTCAGAATACACACTCATTTCAATATCATTTAACTTGCATATACAACTTGCAGTGTACAGTCCGATTCCCATACCATCAGATGTTAACTTCGTTGCATTCTCTCCTCGATACCCTTGATTACAAATGAATGCTAATTCCTTTTCAGGAACACACGGTCCAAGTGAAGTAACACAAACGTGCTGCCTATCATCTTTTTCTTCAAATAGTATATGTATCTTCTCTCCTACAGGCGAATACTTAATTGCATTATCTAAAATCAAAAACGGCAGCAACTCTATACAGTCATATGCTTTCATATCTCTGCACTCGCGCAAAGACGACATCTTAATCTTTATACCTTTACTTTCAGCCCTATCGTTTATACAATACCTTACCTTATCAATTATCTTATATATGTTATATGTCGATTTCACGTCTGCTGTCATTAATTGTTCGTTATACGTAAAGTCATGGTTATTCAATCTTAGCGTTAAAAACCAACACATTACATGTATACTTTTAGACAAAGTTAAAAATTCATCATATTTATGGTTTTGTTGCGATTTCCTGTATAACTTTTCATTCTTCAGCTTTATTTGTTGATTATATTTTCGCACATCATGAAATACATCATCAACAAACTGTTTGTACCTTTCATACTTAAATTGATTCACCATATACTCACGATAAGCTTCTGCATATTTCTCCAAAGTTACACATGAAATTTCCCGATACTCCTTTCCTTCACCTTGCAATTTGGGCAAAAGTTTTTTCCGACAATATTTTCCTTCAACTCTTAAACATGTAAAGATATAATTATCATTTTCTATCTCAAAAACATAACTTGAAAATCCATATGGACATTGATACAAACCAGCTTCTGCCTCTGCCATCTTTCTATAATGCTTTTGACACCTTTCATTATCTTTGCAATTCTTTCTACAAAATGACGGCACAACCACTTCTATGCCATTGGTTATTTCCTCCAAACCATTTCTATATATCGGAAGTAAATTAAATTCATCCATAATTACACCGCCAATACCTTTATCAAAGTTAAGATTGAACTTGTTATATTTAACATGGTTGTGCTATTTTTCAGCGTTCCCATCACAATTTCATTTAAATGGATAAAATCTCCGTTTGTAAAGCTTGCCAAATAGGCCGATCTGATTTTTTGAATATCTTCGTCGCTTACTCGATTCTTGCCCATTTCCTCGCGCAAAACATCCCACTGTTTTTCAATATCAACATATTCCATAATCAATCTGTCAATTTTATCACACACTTTATCTATATCCATATCTTTAACAAAAAAAGCATCAATTCTTCTCTCAGCTAAT
>JAFYSG010000009.1 GCA_017559435.1 Lachnospiraceae bacterium | reverse complement strand
TAAATGAAATTTTGGAATAAGAAAATTCCATTCTTGGATAAGGTGCTTTTTGTGAGATTAAATTCTACAGAGGGGTGGAATTTAGTTTGGCAATTGACTACCGGGAAAAAAATATAAAAAAACTTTAAAAAAGTTGTTGACAAAAGCAGAAAGTCATAGTATACTAACAAAGTCGGTTGCGACAGTGACTGATAAATGGAATCTTAGCTCAGCTGGGAGAGCATCTGCCTTACAAGCAGAGGGTCATAGGTTCGAGCCCTATAGGTTCCATTTCCAACGAAAGTTGGTCATATGGCGAGATAGCTCAGTTGGCTAGAGCATACGGTTCATACCCGTAGTGTCGAGGGTTCAAATCCCCCTCTCGCTATTCAAAAAAGCCTGAAAGTCAGGCTTTTTTTGTACGCTATTGCCAGTAAAAAAGCTATTGGTTTTTACTCCAATAGCTTTTTTACTGTAGCTGACTTTCTTCAACAAGTCATAATTACATCCGCTCCGGCGCCGAGAATCCCAGCACATCAATACAAGTCTCCAGCACGTCCCTGGTCAGTACCAAAAGAGCAATCAACCCGGCCTTTCTATCGACATTCTCCTCTGCCAGAATCTTCGTCTCATGGTAGAAGTGATTAAATGCATTGGCCAGATCATAAATATAAGCGCATACCTTATGAGGTGCGATTTCCTCACTTGCAGTCTGCATCATAGCATTAAACTGGGTCAACTGAAGCATCAGCGCTTTCTCAGAAAGATTCTCCGCCTCCTTCAGTCCTGCCTCTTCCACTTTGCCACCCTGCTCTGTGTACTTTCCAAGAATGGACTTGATACGTACAATGGTATACAGAATATAAGGACCTGTATCACCTTCAAAAGAAGTAAAGCGTTCAATATCAAAGATATAATCTTTGGAAGCCTGATTGGACAGATCGCCATACTTTAACGCAGACACTGCCACCGTCTCAGCCACTGCTGCCGCCTCTTTCTCCGGCATATCCCTTCCTTCCCTGATCTTGCGATACATCTCTTCCTTAGTCTCACGGATCAGATTCTCCAGACGCATGACACCGCCCTCACGAGTCTTGAAGGGCTTGCCATCCTTACCATTCATAGTACCAAAGCCAACAAATTTCAAACCGGTCTCAGGCTTCACCAGTTTCGTCTTGCGCGCACAGCGGAAAACCTGATCAAAATACAGATCCTGACGCTTGTCCACCACATAGATCATCTCATCCGGCGCATACAGCTCCATACGCTCCATGATGGTAGCAAGATCAGTAGTATTGTACAAAGCTGCACCGTCTGATTTCAGGATCATACAAGGAGGAATCTCCTTGGTATCAGTGTCTTCTTTGACATCCACTACCAGAGCACCTTCACTCTCATGGGCATAGCCACCGTCTTTCATATATTCTACCATGCCGGGAATCCGGTCATGCACATCGCTTTCACCCTTCCAAAGGTCAAATTCCACATTCAGGCTGCCGTAATTCTTCTTCAGATCCGCAACCGATACATTCAAAATATGTTTCCACAGAGCCCGATAACCCCTTACACCGCTCTGCAGCTTAAAGGTGGCTTCCATGGCCTGAGCCTTGTACTCCGGGTCTGTTTTGGACTTGGCACTGGCTGCGGGATAAATTTCCTCCAGCTCAGAAATAGTAAAAGGAGCTTCTTTGGGATATTCTCCCTCATAGCTTTCATCAAAATATACCAGCTCAGGATTCCTCTCTCTCAATCCTGTGATCACCAAGCCCATCTGTAAACCCCAGTCTCCCAGATGCACATCGCCGATCACTTCATGTCCTGCATAACGGCAAATACGCTTGATGCTTTCTCCGATCACCGCAGAACGGATATGCCCCACATGAAGAGGTTTGGCCACATTGGCTCCGCCGTAATCAATAATAATTTTCTTGGGGTGCCCTGGCATCTCCAGACCATACTTAGGCTCTGCTTCCATCCCCTTCAAATAATCTGTCAAAAAGCTTTCTGTCACCTTCAGATTCAAAAATCCCGGTGCCACTGCATTAACTTCCTGAAAGACTTTGCTGTCCCTTAGGCATGCTGCCACATCATTTGCGATCATAATAGGTGCTTTTTTATACTGTTTAGCGCCTGCCATAGCGCCATTACACTGATATTCACACAGATCAGGACGATTGGACAGGGTCACACGTCCCAGACAAGCATCATAACCTGCTGCTGCAAAAGCCGCTTCCATCTCCTGCGTGAGTAAATCGATCATCTTCTTCATAACTTTCGTTCCTTTCTCAGAGGACAGTTCCTCCTACTACTATCTCCTTATCATAACGGAAATTCCAAAACTTGTCAAGTTTTCTGTCGCTCCCGTTCTGCCTTCGAATAAGCGCAGCCACAATAATCCTGTCGATAGAGACCATAAATATCCGACAATTCAATAGATCTCTTATAACCGTTCCTTTTCTTGAAATCAGATGGCAGCCACAGAATCTGATATTCCGATGCCAATGCCTGTCCAATCTCATTCAATTTTTCAGCATTCTTAAGAGGACTTATGGTAAGGGTGGTGGCAAAGTAATCAAATCCTCCCTGTGTTGCCCTTTTTGCAGTTTCTCTAAGACGCAGATCAAAACAACGAAAGCACCTCTCACCGCCTTCCGGACAAGCTTCCAGACCTTTGGCCATCCGGTAAAAACAATCCGGATCATAATCTCCTTCTTCTACCCGGATTAAATGGCCCACGCCTTCCTGATTCAAAGCCTCAATCAATCGCTTCTGCTCTTCCACGCGCTTTCCATACTCTTCTTCAAAGGAAATATTGGGATTATAATAAAATACAGTAATGTCAAAATAAGTACGCAAATATTCCAGTACATAACTGCTGCAAGGGGCACAACAGCTATGCAGAAACAGACGGGGAACCGTCTCCCCGCCTGTTTGTTCCAAATTTAATAATAATTTATCCAACTCTTTTTGATAATTCATAGGTATCTCTCCGTCTCAGGTTAAGTATCTTAAAGCTTATTCCTCAACACATAGTTACGATACCATACTTTACTGCTTTTTGGCAATGGCTTCTTCGTATCTTCTTCCTGCTTTTTTCCAATTGATCAATGTAAACCACCCATCCACATAATCCGGACGCCGGTTTTGATACTGGAGATAATAAGCATGCTCCCACACATCCACCAGGAAGATCGGCGTATAAATCTCCAGATCCGGAACATCCTGATTGGAAGTCTGCTGTATGGTCAAGATACCATTCTCATCTGCAAGAAGCCACGCCCAGCCGGAGCCGAATTTACTGACAGCCGCCTGCTTCATCTTCTCCTTCCACTGCTGATAAGATCCAAAATCACGCACTATGGCCCCTGCCAAAGCACCTGTTGGTTCCTGGCCCACCGGACACTTCATGCCGTCAAAATACAACTCATGATTATAAACACCACCACCGTTATTGCGAATGGGTGTCTGTGCCGCTGCCGGCAGCTCCTCCAGACTTGTTAACAGTTCTATCAGACTCATTTTCTGAAGTTCCGGATAATCTGCCAGGGTGTTGTTCAGATTATCTACATACGTCTTATAATGCTTATCGTGGTGAAAGGTAAGGGTATTGGCATCCAATACCGGTGTCAGGGCATCATATTCGTAAGGTAAAGGTTTTACCACAAAAGGGTATGTCTCTTCTCTCATAAATCCTCATTTCTGCGCCATAATCTACGCATATTTACAAATTGACACTACACATATAGTATATGCCAAATTGTGGAATTCATTCAGTTGGCTGGCAATGTTACGGCTTGCCGTCTTCTGTATGCGGCCTCCCAAGAGATGGATAGAGGGTGGTTGTTTTTGCAGTTGTAAGACAGTAAGAGTTTCTAAGAGCTGCAAAGTGACCGGAATGGAAGTTAAGGGCAAAGTACCAAGCCACAAAACTCGTCGCGCTTTGCGCTCCTCAGACATGTTGTGTCTTGGTACTTTAACACTTCCATTCCGCCCACTTTACATCTCTAAGAAACTCTAACAGTCTTACAGATGTCAAAAGCAACCACCCTCTATCCATCTCTTGGGAGGCCGCATACAGAAGACGGCAAGCCTGGTGTCTCAGCATATCAGATAACTTTTTTATAAGAGACTTGACAAGCGACTATATAAAGTAGTTATAATAAGTGTAAAAGTTATATAATAGAAAATGTTTTTAAGAGGTTTGGGTGATATGAAGAAATTATTTTATGAAGATATACATATTGTAGACTTTGAAGCCATTGTGGTAGATTGTGTGGCAGATGAAGGCTTTTATCGGGTGAGCTTGAATCAGACTGCTTTTTTTCCGGAAGAAGGGGGACAAGGGGCTGATCGGGGGACACTGGCTGGTTTTTCGGTGGTGGATGTACAGATTGAGCAGGGGGTGATCTGGCATTTTGTGGAACAGCCACTTACGGTTGGGAGTGTTGTAACCGGGCATGTGGACTGGGAGCAGCGTTTTGATTATATGCAGCAACATTCCGGGGAGCATATTGTCTCCGGTTTGGTTCATGGAAGGTATGGATACGATAATGTGGGATTTCATCTGGGCAAGGAGGAAGTAACCTTCGACTTTAATGGTAGCTTGAATCTTTCGCAGCTTCGGGAAATTGAGGCTGAAGCTAACCGGATCATCTGGCAGGATCTGCCTGTACGGGTTACTTTTCCGAACAAAGAGAAACTGGAACAGATGGAATATCGAAGCAAGCTTGAACTGACTGAGGATGTGAGGATCGTGGAGATTCCCGGTGTGGATAGCTGTGCCTGCTGTGCACCTCATGTAGACACTACGGGACAGATCGGCGTCCTGAAAGTTACCGGCGTACAGAGTCACCGCGGTGGAGTCCGTGTCACCATTCTTTGCGGCGCAAGGGCTGTGAAGGAATTTACTGTGCATCAGGACAGTGTCACAGCCATCTCTACCTTACTGTCTGCCAAGCAGGATGCCGTGGCAGAGGCTGTGTTTCATCTGAAAGAAGAGAATCTGCGCATGAAAGAAAGGGCCAATGAGCTACAGGCAAGACTTCTGGCACTGCAGGTGAGCACACTGCCTTCTCCGGATGTACAAAGCAGCGTCATTCTTTTTACCGGAGACCTGGACACCATTGCACTGCGTAACACTGTCAACTCCCTGTGTGAAAGATACTCAGGCTACTGCTGCATTTTCTCCGGAGACGATAACAGAGGATATCGATACATTATCGGTAGCGCTTCTTTAGACTGCCGCCAGGCCGCTACGATCCTGCGTGAAACATTCGGTGCCAAGGGTGGCGGCACTGCTCCTATGGTGCAAGGGAGTATTATGGCTGATGCCAAAGATATACAAAACACTCTCAGGTTTTAAAGAAAAACAGAGCCTGCCACTTTGTTGATACCACCAAAACGGCAGGCTCTAATGAGTCATAACTTCTATTAATTTATACCTGCTCGGTTCCGGAAATTTCCCGGTAAAACGCTGCCGTTGCCGCATGTGTATAAGGTCTGAGCCAAAGATTACCGATACCAAAAGTAAATAAACAAAGAATTGACCAACCGATAAAACTAAAC
>JAFYSG010000008.1 GCA_017559435.1 Lachnospiraceae bacterium | reverse complement strand
GCGTAACTGTTGGTGCTGGTGCCAAGATTGGTCCCAACGCCATGGTCAATCATAATGTAAAGGATGGTGAAGAACAATGGTAAAATCAAATACAGATGCACTGGGAATTATTTTTCCCAACAGTTATGACAATCAGGTTCCGGAGCTGGTCATTGAACGTCTGATGGCTTCCATTCCTATTGCAAGCCGTTATCGTATGATTGACTTTTTATTGTCCAGCATGGTGAATTGCGGCATTGACAATGTAACTGTGATCGTTCGCAAGAATTACCGTTCTCTTATGCGACATCTGGGTTCCGGTCGTACTTGGGACTTAAGCCGTAAAAACGGAGGGTTGAACATCGTTCCTCCCTTCGCCGAAAAAACAGTAAAAATGTACAACGGACGAATAGAAGCTCTGGCCAGTATTCTGGAATTCTTAAAGAGCCAGAAAGAGAAATATGTGTTTATCTCCGATGCCAACATCGCAGCCAACTTCGATTTTAATGATATGCTTAAAACTCATGAAGCTTCCGGCGCAGATGTTACCATTGCATACAAAAAAGAAGAAATTCCCTATGGATTTATGAATCTGCAACCCACTTCTTCCACAGACCTTTATTATACTTTGAGTCTGGAAAACGATCGTGTAAAGGAGATTCAGATCAATCCCAAAGAGTCGGGGTTACAGAATTTCTCCATGAATATCTACCTGATTGAGAGGAATCTTCTGATCCAGAAGATAAACGATGCTTATGTGCGCGGCCTCACGTATTTCGAGCGTGATATCCTGGCCCCTCAGCTGGATACGCTGAAAGTGCATGGCTATGAATTTAAAGGCTACAGTGTACGCATCAGTGATATCAAAAATTACTTTGACGAGAACATGAAACTTTTGGAAGATGAAAATCTTGACGCACTGTTTGGTCGTTCCCCTATTTATACTAAGGTACGTGACGACAATCCCACCAGATATATCGGTTGCGCCAAGGTTAAGAATGCCATGGTAGCCGATGGTTGTGTGATCGAAGGAGAAGTAGAAAACAGCATTTTGTTCCGTGGTGTTAAGGTAGGTAAAGGCGCAAAGGTAAAGAATTGTATCCTGATGCAAGATACCGTGATCAGCGACAATGCAAAGGTGGAATATATGATCACCGATAAAGAAGTGACCATTACACAGGGTAAGACTATTACCGGTTCCGATACCTTCCCTGTATTTATTGCCCCCTATAGAACCGTATAGACCACAGGTGCCCTATGAATCAATCCGTAACATCATATACCGAAGATTTAGAAGCTTTTAAATAAGTCCCCGACCCCCAGAGACGGCTTTGCCGACCTGGTGATCGAGGGACCTATCGGTGAAGTATTCAGCATACTTCCATATATTACTTTCCGGACGGTTCCGAAGCTTTTTGAGAAGTTTTTTCTGCTTCTTCCGCAAGCATCTCCAGACTCTTGAGAATGCCCTCCGTCAGCTCTTTCGCAATACTTTGCTGATAGTCACTATCAGCCAGATTCTTACATTCGGTGGGGTTGGACAAAAAGCCCATCTCCACCAGAACTGCAGGAGCATCATTATATTCTGTCACAAAATAATCTTCTTCTTTGGCTCCACGATTTCTAAGACCGGATATGCCATCAATACTCTTCATGATGATCCATGCCACCTTTTCACTGATCTCATCATCTTCCGCGTAATAGCACTCGATTCCCTTAACTTCAGAGCTTCCTTCATAATAATTACAATGCACACTCACAAACAGATCCGTATCATTCTCATTAGAGATTTTCGTCCGCTCTTTCAGCGCCAGATACTTATCGGTGTCTCTGGTCATGATCACATTAATTTCCTGCTCTTCCAACATCTTCTGTATCTTCTTTGCCACAGCAAGAGTGATGTCCTTCTCTATGATCTTGCCGGAATAGGTACCGCCATCATTGCCTCCATGCCCGGCGTCTATCACCACAGTAGGCATTTTCTGCTCATTGCTTTCGGCATTTTCCACAGCACCTACTTCTCCCCGCACTCCGGCACCATCTGTCTGGCCATTTTGTGCAAGCATTTGTGCTCCCATATAACTCTCCTCGTTGCCGAGAACCGCTTGTATTTCTTTTATTTCACTGCCTGTTTGATCCCCATTGGCGGCCAGCATGCTATTGCTGATCACCGATTCCTCGCCCCAAAAAGTATCATGTACATAAATACAACCAAAGAATGCCAGCACAGCAAGTACCACTGCCCCCATAGCTACAGATATTCGTGTAGCATAAACTACCATTTTTTTCTTCCTGTGGTTATATTGTGTTCTTCTTATGTACTCTGCCCGTGTCATGAAAATGCTCCTTATTAACGAAATAACCAGCCTTATGTATTTTATTCTTCTCTTGCGTCAAACTTATATCTTGCGAATCATACTTATGGCAAAATCTTCCCCAAGAGTAGTGCAACATTTTAATTGTACATTTTTTTCCATCAACTGTCAATTAATTTTTCTACTGATTTTAAACATTTGTAATATTTCTGTAATACTCTCCAATTGACAAAACAGTCCAACCAGAGGCAAACCACCGGCTGAACTGTAGCATAAAATCATCTTACAATAAATCCCGATATACTTTCCTAATATTTTCATAAATATATTCCGGCTTCACATCGCTCCGCTCCACATCTTCCATAGTTCCTTCACCGCTGAGCACAAAGATGGTACTGATACCCGCATTTACACCACAGGCAATATCTGTATAAAGCCTATCCCCGATCATTGCTGTCTCCCGGGGGCCAAAGCCTGTCTTCTCCATGGCCAGCAGTGCCATAGTAGGTTCCGGCTTACCAATAAACTTGGGAGTGCGTTTGGTAGCGTTATACAACATCTGACTGACAGATCCACAATCCGGAACATAACCATACCGGGTGGGGCACACCCAGTCAGGATTGGTAGCAATGTAATCCACCCCTCTGTTCAGCAGGATGCAGGCATCCTCTAACTTCTGAAAGGTCAGTTCCGTATCGAAACCCATACACAGACAATCAATGTCCTCTTCCGGACAATCAGTAATGGGCAAATCTGCCTTTTTTAACTCTTCCTTAAAGGAGGCTGTGCCAAATGCATAAATCTTATGATACTTTTGCTTTTTCAGGTACAAAACAGTGGCATTGGTGGATGTAAGAAAATCCTCCGGGGTGGTCTCTATTCCCAGACATTTCAGCTTTTCCATATACTTATCCACACTTTTCGAAGAATTATTGGTCAGAAAGATGTATCTCCCACCAATTCCCCTCACATACTCCAAAAAATCCAGAGTACCGTCAAACAAGTCTTCATCAAGATAAATGGTGCCATCCATATCCAGCAAGAATAACTTTATATCTTTTAAAATACTCATCCTTTCTCCTTCCGTCCTCACAGTTTTCGTTTACCGATTAACGCAGTGACATCCACTTACAATTCTTCAATATACTTAATTCCTTTCGCGCCGGACAAAACATTGATCATCTCTGCGTGGGTACGTTTCACATTGCTGCTTACTGACATGATATAGCTGACACAGTTCTGCTTACCCCCCTCACGGTGATAAACTTCATCCTGGCTCACCTGTATATTCTTAATCTCAAAGCCATTCTCCTTGGCATACTGCAAAAAATCACTAAAATTACCCTTATTGCCATTATATTCAATGTAAATATCCAAATATTTGGATCTCTTCTTGAGCCATGCGTCAAACCCCGAAAGACCTGATGTGGTAAATACCATAGCAAGAGCCCCAATGATCGCACCTTCATAGAAACCAATACCAATAGCAAGACCACTACAGGCTGCAGTCCACAGACATGCTGCCGTAGTAATTCCCTTTATTTGATTGCGCCCTGTCAAAACAATGGTACCCGCCCCCAGGAAACCGATTCCACTTACTACCTGAGCACCCATTCTGGTAGGATCACCGGTATTATATGTAATTGATACAAACTGATTCGTCATCATTACCAAAGTCGCACCCAGGCATACCAGTATATATGTGCGAAATCCTGCCGGCCGATTCTTACGCTCCCGCTCCATACCCAGAATTCCACCTACCACGATAGCCAAAGTAACGCGCAACAAAATAGTAACCGGATTTAATTCTCTCAAATACTCCATAAACTCCATGAAAATCACTTCCTTCTCTTTTACTCCGATGCAAATAACAGAAAAACGTAACAAAACAAAAGAGGAACATGCCTACCTAAAATGAAATGGGAGTCATATGACCCCCATTCGATTTTATCATAGGTATTAAACCACAACGCCCTTCTGCAACATTACATTAGCATACAAAGCGCCTTCGCCTGTAGCGATGATAGCATAAGCCTTCTTGGCCTCTTCATAGAACGCAAATCTTTCGATCTGTCCGATGGCAGCACCGCCTCTTACATCAGCCGCAGCTACCAGTTTCTCATATTCATCCCAGATAGGTGTCTCCACAGTATCTCCGGGCATTACCTGCATCAGACTTACGGGCTTCTCCACATAGGTATCCAAAGGGAATACCTGAAGGATTGCTTCCAACACATCACAGGCACCATGTCCGTCCATGCGTATCACGATAGCATCCTTTCCCATGGACTCTGCCGGAAAATTGCCATCTGCGATAACCAATCTGTCACTATGTCCCATCTCACAGAGAACCTTTAAAAGTTCAGGAGATAAAATCTTAGGAATTCCTTTTAACATAAAATATTCCTCCGATCACTTATTTGTAAAGGGGACCATAAGCTGCACAAGCGCGATAATCCTGACCTTCCTTATCCATACCGAATGCATTCCATGCTGCAGGACGGAAGATCTGCTCTTCCGGAACATTGTGCATACATACAGGGATTCTCAGCATGGAGCACATAGTGATCAGGTCAGCACCGATATGACCGTAGCTGATAGCACCGTGATTAGCCCCCCAGTTGTTCATTACATCGTAGGCAGTCTTGAATGCACCCTCACCGGTACATCTGGGAGCAAACCAGGTACAAGGCCATGTAGGATTGGTTCTCTCCATCAGAGCATCAGATACTTCATCAGGAAGCTGTACTGTCCATCCTTCTGCAATCTGCAGAACAGGACCCAGACCCTTCACCAGATTCAGTCTGATCATGGTGACAGGCATCTCTGCACGGGTGGTGAAGTGGCTGGAGAATCCGCCGCCGCGGAAGTTGTCAAAGCCGGCTTCGCACCATACAGTTGCATCTGTCATCTTCTTAATATCTTCATCGGTAACTTCCCACCACTTCTTCATGGTAGCATTACCATTCTCATCTTTACACTCACCGCAGGCATCCAGACAAGCTGCACCGGAGTTCAACAGGTGAATGATACCACCGTTCTCTTTTGCCTTACCTTCCAGATCATAGCCTGTCACACGCTTGGTAGCTTCCGGAGACCAGTATGTACGAACGTCTGCAAAGATCTGTGCACGATGGGTCAACAGTCTCATAAACAACATGCCCAAGCCGTTGAGAACATCATTCTCGGTAGCCAGCGTATAGGGCTCACGTGCACCCTGGTAGTCAAAGGAAGAACTCAACAGCGCTTCCGGATAGTCACAATTAGGCCAATGATCGGTCCACTGTCTCTGTCCCTGGAAACCACCTGCGATGGCATTGTGACCAACCATCTCTTCTTCGCATCCTTCGGGCAGATTCTTATTGCCGGCCATCAGATCCTTGATAATGCAGTACATCTTAACAGTGAATTTCCACTGCTCTTCCTTCTGCTCATCTGTGAAACGAACAAAGTCAGGGTTGTCATCACGGCCCATCTTGCAGTGCTCCTTGGTCCATGCAAGAGCCTTCTGATACTCTTCCTCGTTGTAAATACCTTCTTCCATTCTGCGCAGAATCTCTACTTCATCTACAGACTCTACTCTCATGCCCAGATAAGACTCTACAAAATCCTGATCCATGATGGAACCGCCGATACCCATACACTGGGAACCGATCTGCAGATAAGACTTACCTCTCATGGTAGCAACCGCTACAGCTGCACGTCCGAATCTTAACAGCTTCTCCTTTACATCCTCAGGAATCTCAGTTACCTGATCACGATCCTGAACCTCATGTCCGTAGATACCGAATGCAGGAAGACCCTTCTGTGCATGAGAAGCCAGAACTGCCGCCAAATATACAGCACCCGGTCTCTCAGTACCGTTAAAGCCCCATACACCCTTAATAGTATTGGGATCCATATCCATGGTTTCAGAACCATAGCACCAGCAAGGAGTTACAGACAGAGTAATGTCTACGCCTTCCTTCTTAAACTTGTCAGCACAAGCTGCGGCTTCCGGAACACGACCGATACTGGTATCAGCGATCACTACCTTCACAGGATCACCGTTAGAATAATACAAATTCTCTTCGAACAATTTCTTAGCAGCTAATGCAAGCTCCATTGTCTGACCCTCCAGACTCTCACGAAGCTTCATAGGTCCGCGACGACCGTCAATAATGGGACGGATACCGATTACAGGATAATCACCTACATATCTCTTTTCTGCCATAGTTACATCCTCACCTTTCTATATGTATTAAAGTTAAATTCTTGTATTTTTATTTTACCATTGATTCCGCATATGGTCTTGTGATATAATCTCTAAAAATGGTAAATTAGTCACTTTTAAGGAGGAACTATGCATTCGTTGACCTTCCATGAACAAACACAACACGGCACACTGGAATTTCCGGTGGATTATCACTATCTGATCCCAGGACACCCCCGCTACCACATGCCATTTCACTGGCATAAGGAGTGGGAGATCATTCATGTGATCAAGGGAACCTTTATTGCCTATGCAGATGATGTGGAATATACCGCCCACAGTGGTGATTGTTTACTGATCAGAGACGGCATGCTCCACGGCGGTACACCGGATGACTGCATATACGAATGCTTCCTGTTTGACCTCCACGGCCTGTACCGCAGCCTTGATATTGTCAAAAAGTATCTTCGCCCGTTTTACCGTCGCCAGATACTGCCGGACATCTACTATCCGGGTGATAAGACACCTGAAGTAAACACCATCATCACCGAGCTGACCGAAAGTTTCCGACAGTCTTTTCATACAGAGGCCACAAATAAGTCCTTACATACAGTCCCCGACTCCGGCATTCTCTCCGGACAGCCCTTGGAGCTTATTACTATTGGCTGCCTAAGCCGACTGTTTGCTTTTATCCTGAATCACAAAACATACATGCCCAGCCAAGAGGACACCGCAGACAATACTCGTAAGATCGATCTGGTCAAATCTGTACTGGAATATATCGAGACCCACTACGCAGCCCCTATTACACTGGAAGATCTGGCCAAAGAAGCCGGTATGAACCCCAAATACTTCTGCCGATTCTTCCGTTCTATCACCCACCAGACACCTATGAGCTACGTGAACATGTACCGCATCAAACGAGCCTCCCAAATGCTTTTGGAGACCACTCTCCCCATTATCACCATCGGCATGGAATGCGGTTATAACGACAGCAGTAACTTTATCAAAGTATTCCGCAAATATAAGGGCATGACACCAAACCAGTACCGCAGGCAATAACAAGTTTTATAGTGTACAGCTGATGATACTGCGGGTTGGTTCATGATAAGACCGAACCCGCAGTATCTCCACAATATCCCGGCGTACGCCCAGTGCAACTTAGAAAATAATTTAAATAAAACCTCAGATTTCCTGAGGTTTCATAAGAGGCGTCTGCCGGATTTGAACCGGCGATAAGGGTGTTGCAGACCCGTGCCTTACCACTTGGCTAAGACGCCAAATTTAATTTAATAGTGACTCCAACGGGAATCGAACCCGTGTTACCGCCGTGAAAGGGCGATGTCTTAACCGCTTGACCATGGAGCCGTAAGTTTTGGGGGATTCTCCTTCCCATATTAACTTTTCGTAAATAACTCATTTATTACGAGCTCCCCCTGTTGGACTTGAACCAACGACGCCCTGATTAACAGTCAGGTGCTCTACCGACTGAGCTAAGGAGGAATAATGTATATAAACTTTAGTTTATTGTACATTCAAAACTACATATAGAAAGTTTCCAAACAACAACCAGACTTTAATGGTTAAGCCCTCGACCTATTAGTATGGGTCAGCTACATGCATTACTGCACTTCCACCTCCCACCTATCAACCTT
>JAFYSG010000107.1 GCA_017559435.1 Lachnospiraceae bacterium | reverse complement strand
GACACTTTATGGACAGGACACCCCCAGGTATCTGCATACCAAGACGGTGCTGGATGATGTGACGTATTTGCTCAATAAGGATGTAATCTTTGAAAAAATCCCCCTGATGCTTGCATCTGCATACATGGGCAGGAATACCGGAGGAAAGGCTTATGACTGGTCTCATGACAAGGAATTTAGTGCCTCTAAAGCCATGCAGGCTTACAACAAGCCTGTGGAGAAAGTTGAAAAACAGGATTTTTCAGGGGATATACCTGTGATCAGCGCTAATATAAAAAGCCTTGCAGATCAGATATCATCCCATCCTGATACACGGTATCGTATTTTGCTTCCGCCTTATTCCATGATGTGGTGGGATTGTGCCTATATGAATGGAACTTTAGAAAAGCAGTTTTATATCTTAGAGCAGGTGATGCCTGTGCTTTTGTCACTGCCCAATGTAGAAGTTTACTATTTTCAGGATGAGGAGGCCGTTATCTGTAATCTGGATAACTACATGGATATGATACACTATACGCCTCTGGTAAACCAATATATGCTGGAACAGATGACCGGCGGCAAGAAGCAGTGGAATGCAGAAAACTGGCAGGAAGAACTGCAAAGAATGCGGGATCTGACGGACAGGATAATCACAACAGAAATCTATAAATATTATGACGATCCCAATCAGAAAGAGGGGCAGTTATGAACTTGGCTAGCTTGAAAAAGACAATCTATTATCTGCGCAGAAATGGAATGAAAAATACATTTTACGCAGTCATCGAGGGGCTGGAGCAGCAAAAGGCGAAAGCCTATCATTATGTTGCACCGAATGAGAGCACATTAACAGCCCAGAGAAACCATGACTTTACAATAAAACCGTTGTTCAGTATTGTGGTGCCCCTTTACAGGACTCCCAAGGATTATCTGATCGAGATGATAGATTCCGTTTTGGGGCAGACTTACAGCCGGATGGAGCTGATCCTGGCAGATGCCACTGAGGATGACAGCGTGGAGCGTATTGTGCGGGAGCGGTATGCCACAGAGCTTAGTGCGCCAGGTCAGCAGCAGTCCGGAACCGGTCGGATCAAATATTGCCGATTGGAGCAAAACGGAGGAATTTCAGAGAATAGTAATCAGGCACTTCGATTGGTAACAGGAGAGTATGTGGGACTTCTGGATCATGATGATGTGCTGACACCGGATGCGTTGTTTGAAATGGCTGTACAGATAGAGCGTATGAGTCGGGAGGGCCTGAATCCCATGCTTTTATATTCTGATGAGGATAAATGCAATCAGGACAGATCAGCATATTATGAGCCCCATTTTAAGACGGATTTTAACTTTGATCTGTTGTTGTCCAATAACTATATCTGTCATTTTCTGGTGATGAAAAGAGAATTGCTCCAAAGCCTTGGTTTTCGCAAAGAATATGACGGAGCCCAGGATTTTGACCTGGTACTGCGGGCTGTAGAACAGATACCGGAGGAGGTACAGATCGTGCATATTCCCAAGGTACTATATCACTGGCGGTGTCATACCGGCTCTACTGCCCAGAATCCCCGGAGCAAACAGTATGCTTATGAAGCCGGAAAAAGAGCCGTGCAGGATATGGCACGGAGAAGGGGCTGGAAGGCAGAGGCCGTACACCTAAAACATTTGGGATTCTACGGCTTAAACTATGAGCCTGATCTACTTACCGTGCGTAAAGACGTAGGCGCTGTGGGCGGAAAACTTATGCACCGTGGACGCATCGCAGGCGGCGCTTATACCTGTGACGGCGAAGTACTTTACCAAGGTCTAAAACAAGGTTACAGCGCTTATATGCACAGAGGTATCCTGCTTCAGAACGTGGATGCCGTGGATATTAGATCCATCCGTGTAAGCCCCGCCTGCAGAGAACTATTCCGGGAGATAGTCGGTGTGCCTTATGCAACTGCTGAAAATGGCTGTTTTGACTGGAAAGTGTTACCGGAAGGGACCGATTACGTGGCCTTAAGCCTGAAACTGGGAGAGGCCTTACGCAGTGCCGGATATAGAGTTTGTTGGGATCCACTTGCTGCTCATCCCGGTTGATAAGAAAGGAAAACATATGGTTAAGGTTACGGTGGTGATTCCGAATTATAATGGAATTAAGTATATAGGAGATTGTTTGGAGAGCCTTTATCGTTTGAAAGAACAGGAGTTGTTTGAAGTTCTTGTGGTGGATAATGGTTCTGAAGATGGCGGTTTAGAGGTCGTGAAGAAGTATCCCGGTGTGAAGCTGGTGCAGCTTTCCGAGAATACAGGGTTCTGTCATGCCGTAAATGTGGGCATCGAAAAGGCACAGACTCCATATGTGATCTTACTAAATAATGATACAGTGGTATTGGAAGGCTTTGTAAAGGGATTGGTGGATGCCATAGAGCAGGATAAAAAAATGTTTGCGGCAAGTGCCATGATGCTTCAATGGCAGGATCATGACCGTATCGATGATGCAGGAGACCAATACTGTGTACTGGGCTGGGCTTATGCCAGAGGAAAAGGGAAATTAGCCTCTGACTACCAAAAAGCTGCAAAAATCTTTGCCGCCTGCGGCGGCGCCTCCATTTATCGAAAAGAAATACTAGACCAAATCGGCTATTTCGATGAAAATCACTTTGCCTATCTGGAAGACATTGACATCTGTTATCGTGCTGCAATTCATGGATACCACTGTTATTACACCCCCGCAGCCAAAGTCCTTCACGCCGGCAGCGCCACCAGCGGTTCCAGATACAATGAATTCAAAACAACCCATGCTTCCGCCAACAGCATATATCTCATCGGCAAAAACATGCCCCCTTTACAGCTTGTCTGGAACCTCCCCTTCCTACTTCTTGGTTTTTTCATTAAAACCTTATTTTTCTACAAAAAAGGAATGGGCCCCCTTTACTTAAAAGGACTTATAAACGGCCTGCACAAGCTCAAAACCCCTGAAGGAAGAACCCACAAAGTCCCCTTCCAATGGCGCAACCTAGCCCACTATCTGGCAATCCAGGCAAAACTTTACAAGAATACAATCACCCTCATTACGAAACACTAAACCCAAGAAACCCAATATATCCCGCAAAACAAATACAAAAATAAAGGAAAGCCGAAAATAAAGCGCCGGCGGCAGGTTGTGGGTTGGGTGGGGTGGAGCAGGGCATGGTTGGGATTCGGTTG
>JAFYSG010000106.1 GCA_017559435.1 Lachnospiraceae bacterium | reverse complement strand
TATTGACGAACATCATAATGTGATAAAGACCGAGAATGGAATCTTAGCTGCGTATAATGACCGGCTGGAGTGCCTGGGACGTGTGATTCCATATGGTAAGATACAGGGGATGGCAATTTTTTCACGAAACTTTTTGATCTTACATATTCAGGGAGAAGAGGGACATATTGAAATTAAAGCAGATAAGATGTTTTGTGCTTTAAAATATTTATATCTATACCATGAGATTAATGATCAGAACACAAAGGAAGAGGTATAATAGTTATGGATTACTCAGCTTCAAATGTGGCACTATGGAACTCGATCATACAAATTGTGATCATTGCAGCGACGATACTGGTGGCAAATATGCTTCGCAGGAAAGTGAGCTTTATACGTCGTGCCATGATACCTACAGCGGTATTAGGCGGCTTTTTGCTGCTGGCAGCGAAGGTGGTGGGGATCGTGAAGATCGATCCGGCTTTTTTTGAATTTCTCACTTATCATTGCATCGCTATCGGATTTATTGCAATGTCCCTTCGTGTGCCGGATAATACGAAGCGGAACAAAGGAGATCAGGTGGGACTCAAGAGTGGAGCTATCATCGTAGGATCTTATATGATTCAAGGCGTTACCGGACTGGTGATTTCTCTGGGATTGGCTTATACGGTGATGCCGGATCTGTTCAAAGCTTCCGGAGTGTTACTACCCATGGGTTATGGTCAGGGACCCGGACAGGCCAATAATATCGGAGCATCTTACGAGGCTTTGGGATTTGCAGGCGGAAGGGCATTCGGACTGGCAATTGCTGCGGCGGGTTATATCTCAGCCTGCGTCGTGGGAGTGGCATACATGACATGGCTTTCCAAAAAGGGGAAGCTTCAGCGTAAGTGTCATGAAGAAGTTTCAGGATCCGTTACGGTGGATACCTTCCAGAGCGAGAATGAAGTACCTATCGCAGAGTCATTGGACAGACTTTCCGTGCAGGTAGCCCTTGTACTTGTAGTGTACGGTGCCACTTTTTTGATCACACGGGCTTTGACTTCTACGCTCAGTGCCGTGTCTGAAGGGCTTGCCAATACATTGAATGCGCTTTTGTGGGGCTTCAACTTTATGATCGGTTCCGGTCTGGCCATTGCTCTGCGTTGTCTGTTAAAACATCTGCGTACCACTAAGATTGTAACAAGGCAGTATCAGAATAATTACCTGCTCAGCAGAATATCCGGTCTTGCCTTCGATATCATGATCGTGGCAGGAATCGGTTCTATTGAAATTGATAACCTGAGAGGACTCTGGCTGCCCTTTGTGCTCATGTCGGTGGCAGGTGCAGTGGTGACTCTGATACATTTGCAATATGTATGTAAAAAAGTGTATGATGGTTACTATTATGAGGGACTTTTGTCTATGTATGGTATGATGACCGGGACCATCAGCTCCGGTGTGCTTTTGCTTAGAGAGTTGGATCCTCAGCTTGAGACCCCGGCTGCCAATAACCTGGTCATCGGCAGTAGCTTTGCCATCCTTTTAGCTGTGCCGCTGCTTGTGTTGGTGAGTCTGGCACCGAAGTCGCCTGCTATGACATTTTTGGTATTGGCACTTTTGATTATATATTATTTTATTCTGTTAGCCATTGTGGGTAAACGGAGTAAAAAAGGGTAGGTAATAAGGGAGTCATATATGAAGATTACATTTGAGGAGATCAAGAATAGTGAAGTGATCAAGACTTATATCCGCAAGGCGGATGAGTCTCTGATCGCTTTGGGATATACGGAGCACAGCTTTGCCCATGTGACAAAGGTGGCTCAGATTGCCAAGGATATTCTGCTTACCCTTGGCTACAGTGAAAGGGAGGCAGAGCTTGCCCAGATTGCAGGTTATCTCCATGATATCGGCAACGTGATCAATCGGGTGGATCACGCCCAATCCGGCGCAGTCATGGCTTTCCGTATTCTGGACAATATGGGGGCAGACCCTGAGGACATCGCCACCATCATTACCGCCATCGGGAATCATGATGAGTCCACGGCATTCCCTGTGAATCCCGTGGCAGCAGCCTTGATCCTGGCGGATAAGACAGATGTGCGATATACCAGAGTGCGCAATCAGGACTTTGCCAGCTTTGATATACATGACAGAGTGAACTATTCTGTAAAAGAAAGTACAGTTCATGTAGAAAAAGGATCTCATTTGGAACTGAGACTGAAGATTGACACTCAGATGTGTGCAGTCATGGATTATTTTGAGATATTCCTAAACCGCATGATCCTTTGCCGCAAAGCAGCAGAGAAACTGGGGTTGGCTTTTCAGTTGGTGATTAATGGCCAACGTTTAATTTAAGAACATTTTTCATGCGAAGCAGGCAGATCAGATACATGGCACTGAGCAGGATCTGGCTGGCCAGGATCCCCCAGAGGTATCCGGTGATGCCAAATACAGGGATTGCCCAGAATACAAAGCCTAATCGCACCAGAAGGCTTGTGACGTTCATGATGAAAATGCGGCTTGCCATGCCCAGTCCCTGCAGGATGCTGGATAATGTGGTATCCAGATAAAGAAAAGGACATAGGAAACCTAAGGTCATGATAAAATGTCCGGCCAGATCGCTGTGGAATAAATTGGAACCTACCCATCTGCCCAATAATAGAAAGACACTCATGCAGACCACGCCCATCAGGGTGCAGAGTTTGATGGTCTGCAGGGTGTATTTTTTGACTTTATTCATATCCTTTAACGCATAGGCCTCTGATATCATAGGCAATAACAGTACGGAGACAGAGCCGGTCAAGGCGTTTGGAAAGAAGATCAAGGGCATTGCCATTCCGGTCAGGACACCATAGACACTAAGGGCTGTAGCGTTGTCATAACCGTAGAGTCTGAGCTTTGCCGGAATAGAGACGGCTTCTACGCTTTGCAGGAGGTTGAGGACGATACGGTTAGCGGTCAAAGGCAGAACCATGGTCATGAGAGCGCGGTACATCCCACAGGAAGTGGTCGGACGTAAATTATGAGCCGGATGTAAATTGTGAGCCGGACGCCAAAGCACCATGTACATGGCGATGACAGACACCAGCATAGATCCAACTTCGCCGATCACCAGACCAAGAACTGCCACATTGATGGTAAGGGAGACCCCTTTAGACAGAGCATAAGTGGACAAACAAAAGACACAGCCCACCCGGACACACTGTTCGAAGAGTTGGGAAATGGCAGGAACGCCTGTTTTTTTGGTGCCGTAGAAATACCCGTTGATACAGGCGTGGACAGCTACCACCGGAATAGAGAAGGAGAGAACACGCAGCATGGGAGCAGTGCGTGCCTCCAGAAGAAAAGTAACTGCAATGTAATCTGAAAAATGATAAATGGCCAGATTACACAGAAGGGATAGGGGCAAGGATATACTTAGGCCTGCCAGCATAGGGCGAAAGCTATGCTGCTTTTGTTTGGCCGTATTTTCAGCTACCAGCTTAGAAATGGCTGTCTGATAGCCGGCTGCTGTGAGGGAAAAAGAAAGAGACAGTACTGGGCCGATCAGCTGGTAAATGCCCATGCCTTCTTCACCGAACAACCGCGCCAAATAAATGCGGTAGAAAAAGCCGATCAGGCGGCTTGCAAGGCCTGTGAGAGTCAGTATGAGAGTGCCGGTGATCAGGGGATGTAACTTATTTTTTTTCATGAATACACCGCGGAACGCTTTTGTATCAATATATTCATAGGGGTAGGTTGACAGAACTTGAGACAGGTGTTATATTAGTATTGTTAATTCTTAGTGAAATGGTAGGAAATAGATTGCTTGAAATAAGGAGGCACAATGAAACCTAAGGTAGTAGTAGGAATGTCAGGCGGTGTGGATTCTTCTGTCGCCGCATATCTGCTAAAAGAGCAGGGATATGATGTGATCGGAGTTACCATGCAGCTCTGGCAAGAAGAGGATGCAACGAAGGAAGACGGTGGAAGCTGTGGCTTAAGCGCTGTGGACGATGCGAGAAAAGTGGCAGAGGCACTTAAGATTCCTTATTATGTTTTGAATTTTCAGAAAGAATTTAAATGTCAGGTTATGGATTACTTTGTGGAAGAGTATCTGCAGGGAAGGACGCCCAATCCATGTATCATGTGTAATAGGCATGTGAAGTGGGAGGTACTTCTGAATAGAGCAAAAGAACTTGGGGCTGAGTATATTGCTACAGGACATTATGCCAGAATAGACCGCCTGCCAAACGGACGTTTTGCCATACGAAACAGTGTCACGGCGTCAAAAGACCAGACATATGCTTTGTACAAGCTCACACAGTTTCAACTTTCTCATACACTGATGCCTGCGGGAGACTATACCAAGGACGAAATACGTGACATAGCCAAACGTCTGGGACTTCCTGTGGCTCATAAACCGGACAGCCAGGAAATCTGCTTCGTGCCGGATCAGGATTATGCAGCGTTTATCGACAGAGAAGCAACGGGAAGAGTGCCCGGCCCGGGAAATTTCGTGACGGCAGAGGGTAAAGTACTGGGTACCCATAAAGGTATTACCCATTATACCATAGGCCAACGAAGGGGGCTGGAGATTGCAGCCGGCCACCGCATTTTTGTGACTGAGATCAGGCCTAGGACCAATGAAGTGGTACTTGGGGAAAACGAGGATACTTTTACTGACGTGGTGGAATGCGATCAGGTGAATTTTATGGCCATTGAGGATCTGACTGAGAGTAGGAGAGTGCTTGCCAAGATTCGTTACAACCACAAGGGAGAGTACTGCACCATTGAGAAGAAGGCGGATGGCCGCGTACTATGTACTTTTGAACGCCCTGTCAGAGCATCCACACCCGGTCAGGCCGTGGTGTTCTATGAAGGTGAACATGTGCTTGGAGGCGGTACCATCTGCTAAGCAATTGTATCAATCTCCAGCCATGAACATATGATATAGAAATAGATATAAATATGGAAAACAATATGGAATTTATTCGAAACCAATCAAGAATGCAGGTCCCTACTTTTTATGCGGTAGAGGGTACAGTGGTATCCATCGAGCCTTTTGCCCGGGGGTTTGGTGCAACTGACTGCCAGATGTTTGTGGCGGTGGAAGATAACGATGGCAATACTGTAAATTTTGTGGTATCCCCTTCCACCTATGTGTCTGATTTCGTCACTCTTCGTGAGGGGATGCAGGCTGTGTTTTATTACAGGACAGATGCTCCTGTACCTTTGATCTATCCTCCCCAGTATACGGCTGTGGTGGTGGTTCCCATGCAGAGAAATGGACAGTTTGTAACAGTGGGATACTTTAATTCTGCTTTGATCAATGAAGAGCAGACACTGCAGATTAATTTGAACAACAGAGTACAGATGCTTACGACGAATAACCAGAGATTTCTGGGGAATCCGGCAAATCATAGCCTGGTGGTGTTCTATGAGACCAGCACACGCAGTATTCCTGCACAGACGACGCCGAATAAGATTGTGGTGCTTTGCGGATAATTTGGGGTGGAAAGGAAAACCACTGGACATTTTGTGGTTATTTTATCATGTGTCCAGTGGATTTTTTATGATTATCACGGCAATTGATTACAGCTTCTTAAATTCCGGCATACGATTCTCAAAGATAGTATAATATTGAAAACCACATTCCTTCAATATCTCCGCCGCCCTGTCAAAATCCGCTGATATCCGAGAAGCGGCATGTGCGTCTGATCCCACAGTAATGATCTCGCCGCCCATATCGCGATAGCGCTTCAGCAAAGCAGTGCAGGGATGCAGCTCTTTTAATCCGGCTTTCACAGCGCCCGTATTGATCTCAATCCCTTTTCCTTTTTCCAACAAAAGATCGATGATCCGGTCCAGAAGATCTCTATACTTTTCATAAGTATACTCCCGGTCCTTATTAGGGCCATAGCGGACTACGTAGTCCAGATGCCCGTATACATCAAAATTCGAAAAGGTTCGGATGTTCTCAATAATGGAAGAGAAGTACTCCCGGTATGCTTCTTCCTCACTTCGTCCCTCGTAGAATTCCGGATAATAAGGATCTTTCTTATTGCACAAGTGGGAAGAACCGATGATGAAATCAAAGTCATAGCTTTTGGCATATACGGCATTGTGGCGTACCAGATAGGGCTGGAGTCCCAGCTCGATACCGAAGTTTAGCTTAATCTGACCGTTATATTTTTCCCTCATCCGAATAAATTCGTAGAGATAGGAGTCGGTGTTGACGATGAAATAATCATCCGGCAGATCTTCCGTTTTGGGAAAATCGTAATCATAATGATCTGTAAAGCACATATGGGTGAGTCCCAGTCGGATGCCTTGTTGTATCATCTCTTCCATGGAAGATGTGGCGTCGCCGGAGAAGGATGTATGTAAATGATAGTCTGCTTTTATAGGCATTTTAGCGACCTCCTTAAGTGTTATGGGAGTATCATACCACAAAATTGTCCAAAATCCTATGGTGAAATGGCTGAAACTATAAAATTTGTATGAATTACCAATTATTTTTCAAATACATCTTGAATTTTTGAAAGAAATTAGGTACAATAGGAATGCTGATAAAATTTTGTCAAACCACATTTGATGGCAAAATGCTATAAATTAAATTTATTATATTTTAGGAGGAATCTAAAATGGCAGTAAGAGTTGCAATTAATGGTTTCGGCCGTATCGGTCGTCTGGCATTCAGACAGATGTTTGATGCAGAAGGATATGAAGTAGTAGCGATCAACGATCTGACCAGCCCTAAGATGCTGGCACATCTGTTGAAATATGACTCTTCTCAGGGTAAATACAAATATGCTGACACCGTAGTAGCAGGTGAGGACAACATCACTGTGAACGGTAAGACCATCACCATCTACAAAGAGGCTGATGCAAGCAAGCTTCCTTGGGGCGAGCTGAAAGTTGACGTTGTGTTAGAGTGTACCGGTTTCTATACCTCTAAGGATAAGGCTTCTGCTCACATCACAGCAGGTGCTCGTAAGGTTGTTATCTCTGCTCCTGCAGGTAACGATCTGCCTACCATCGTTTACAATGTAAACCACAACACCTTGAAGCCCGAAGATACTGTTATCTCCGCAGCTTCTTGTACCACCAACTGCTTAGCACCTATGGCTAAGGCGCTGAATGACTGCAGACCTATCATGAGCGGTATCATGACCACTGTTCACGCTTACACCGGTGACCAGATGATCCTTGATGGTCCTCAGAGAAAGGGTGACCTTAGAAGAAGCCGTGCAGGCGCTTGCAATATCGTTCCTAACTCTACCGGTGCTGCAAAGGCTATCGGTCTGGTTATTCCTGAACTGAACGGCAAGCTGATCGGTTCTGCTCAGCGTGTTCCTACCCCTACCGGTTCTACCACTATCCTGGTAGCAGTTGTTAAGGGCGCAGTTACCAAGGATGAGATCAATGCAGCTATGAAGGCAGCAGCTACTGAGTCCTTCGCATACAATGAGGACGAAATCGTATCTTCCGATATCATCGGCAGCACCTACGGTTCCATCTTCGATGCTACTCAGACCATGGTTGCTCCTATGGAAGATGGCAATACTCAGGTACAGGTTGTTTCTTGGTATGATAACGAGAACAGCTACACCTCTCAGATGGTTCGTACCATCAAGTACTTCAGCGAGTTAGCCTAAGTTTTACCATAGCTGTAAGGCACAGGAAAACATGCTGCTTGCATGAACAAGACCTATCAGGGGTCCGGTCTTAAGGGCCGGGCCCTTTCAAAATTTAAATTATGGAGGCACTAAAATGGGCTTAAACAAGAAATCAGTTGATGACATTAATGCTAAGGGCAAAAGAGTCCTTGTAAGATGCGACTTTAATGTACCCCTTAAGAACGGTGAGATCACCGACGAGACACGTATCGTGGCAGCTCTTCCTACCATTCAGAAGCTGTTAAACGATGGCGGTAAAGTAATCCTTTGCTCCCACTTAGGTAAGGTAAAGAACGGCCCCAACGAAGGCGAATCTCTGGCACCTGTAGCTGAGAGACTGAGCGAGAAGCTGGGCAAGAAGGTTACTTTCGTAGCAGATTACAATGTAACCGGAGAAGCTGCTACGAAAGCTGTTGCTGCAATGGAAGAAGGCGATGTAGTTCTGCTTCAGAATACACGTTTCCGTGGCAAAGAAGAGACCAAGAATGGCGAAGAGTTCAGCAAAGAACTGGCTGATCTGGCAGATCTGTATGTATGTGATGCATTCGGTTCTTCTCACAGAGCACACGCATCCGTAGCAGGTGTTACCCAGTTCATCACCGCAAAGGGCGGCGAGAATGTAGTTGGTTACCTGATGCAGAAAGAGATTGATTTCCTGGGCAATGCAGTAGAGAATCCCGTAAGACCTTTCGTGGCTATCTTGGGTGGTGCAAAGGTTGCTGATAAGCTGAATGTTATTTCCAACTTGCTTGAGAAGTGCGATACCCTGATCATTGGTGGTGGTATGGCTTACACTTTCTTAAAGGCACAGGGCATGGAAGTAGGCAGCTCTTTGGTAGATGATGAGAAGCTGGATTATTGTAAAGAGATGATGGAAAAGGCAGAGAAACTGGGCAAGAAACTGTTGCTCCCCATTGATACTGCTATTGCGGCAGAGTTCCCCAATCCCATCGACGCACCTATCGAGGTTGCTTATGTAGATGTTGATAAGATCCCTGCTGATATGAAGGGTCTTGATATCGGACCCAAGACCGCAGAGCTGTTTGCTGATGCTGTAAAAGCTGCCAAGACGGTTGTTTGGAATGGACCTATGGGCGTATTCGAGAACCCCACTCTGGCATCAGGAACAATTGAAGTAGCTAAGGCTCTGGCTGAGACCGATGCAACTACAATTA
>JAFYSG010000105.1 GCA_017559435.1 Lachnospiraceae bacterium | reverse complement strand
GGGATGAGAGGCGAAGATTGCGGCGTTGCCTTATGATGTTTATAATCGTGAGGAGGCGTTGGAAGTAGTGAAGAAGAATCCGCAGTCGTTTCTGGCGATAGACCGTGCGGAGACACAGTTTGGTCCGGATATGGATATGTATGCTGATGAGGTTTATGATAAAGCGAGAGAAATGATGTGGCAGCAAATAGAGGAAGGCTCTTTTGTACAGGATGAAACGCCCTGTTTTTATGTATACAGACAGGTGATGAATGGGCGTAGTCAGACAGGTATCGTAGCCTGTGCTTCCATTGATGATTATTTGAATAAGATCATCAAGAAGCATGAGAACACAAGGTCGGATAAGGAAATCGACCGTATTCGTCACGTGGATACCTGTAATGCTCAGAGTGGTCCTATTTTTCTGGCTTACCGCGCAGAAGATACCCTTCGCCGGATCATAGAAGAGGTAGTGTCAGAGAAGCCTGTGTATGATTTTGTGGCTGATGATGGTATCGCTCATGTAGTGTGGGTGATCCGTGATGAGGATCGGATCTGTGCCATGGAGAAAGCTTTTGCCGGGCTTGACAGCATTTATATCGCAGATGGTCATCACAGGTGCGCTTCAGCAGTAAAGGTTGGTTTAAAGCGCAGAGAAGCGAATCCGGATTACACGGGAGAAGAGGAGTATAATTACTTCCTGTCAGTGCTTTTCCCGGACGAAGAGCTTCGTATTATGGACTACAATAGAGTGGTGAAGGATTTAAACGGACTGACTGAAGAAGAATTTATGCAAAAGGTCAGTGAGAAGTTTGCAGTAAAGGAAATAGGCTGTGAGCCTTACATACCGGCAGTAAAGGGAACCTTTGGTATGTATCTTGGTGAGTGTTGGTATGAACTTACTGCAAAAGATGAGATTTTGAGCGAGGATGCAGTAGATGGATTGGATGTATCTATCCTTCAGAATCATTTACTGAAACCGGTGCTTGGCATTGAAGATCCTAAGACGGACAAGAGGATTGATTTTATAGGAGGCATCAGAGGGCTTAAAGAACTGGAAAGAAGAGTTTCATTGGATATGAAAGTGGCATTTTCTATGTATCCTACTTCCATTGAAGAATTGTTTGCGGTGGCAGATGATCACAGGCTGATGCCGCCCAAGTCCACCTGGTTTGAGCCGAAGCTGAGAAGCGGCCTGTTTTTGCATGGCCTTGAGTAAGGACGTACAAAGCAGCTTTTCCATATATCAGTCTGCTCTGTAACAATCTGCCTGCAGACATTTTACTACGTCTGCAGGCGTTTTAAATACGCACGTAAGAGGAAGGTATCTGTTAAATAATGCGGACAGGCACCCAAGTTGCGTGACGCAACACGCGGATTGGATCATATGAATAATAAACTATACAAAATGATGAACTGGCCTAAAATAGAGGATATTATATATTCGGAGTGTGATGATCCTCATTCACTTCTGGGACCCCACTTAAGAGGTAATCAGACATTTGTTCAGGCATATTTCCCGGGAGCGAAGGCAGTAACTATAGAATTCGACCGTCAAAGTCAATTAAAAAGTGTGGAAATGGAGCTTGCAGATGAGGAGGGTTTTTTTGCAGTTCTGATACCGGCCAAAAAGCTTCCTGACTATCATTATCTTGTGACAGCAGGTGACGGCACACAGAGATCCTTTGGAGATCCATACCGTTTCACCCCGCTGATCACCAAAGAAGATACGGACAAGTTTCAGAATGGTATTCATTACACTATTTATGAGAAGCTTGGTGCACACCCCTGTCAGATAGATGGGGTAAAGGGAACTTATTTTGCTGTATGGGCCCCTAATGCCATGCGTGTTAGTGTGGTGGGAGATTTTAACAACTGGGATGGCCGTGTCCACCAGATGAGACGATTGTGGGATTCCGGTATATTTGAGTTGTTTATTCCCGGAGTATCAGCCGGGGAGTTTTACAAATTTGAATTAAAAGCCCGGGGAGGTCTTACTTATCTGAAAGCGGATCCTTATGGCAATGCTGCACAGCTTAGACCGGATACTGCCTCTGTTGTGGCTGATCTGACAGGTTTTACATGGGAAGATCAGGACTTTCTTGAAAAACGTCATCAGTTTCAGCAGGGGAACGTGCCTGTAAGTATTTATGAGATGTATCTGGGCTCCTTTGCAGAGCCTACAGAGGGCCGGTATTATGCGAATTACAGAGAATTGGCTCCGAAAGTCATTGAATATGTGAAGAAAATGGGGTATACCCATGTGGAACTGATGCCTGTGATGGAGCATCCCTTTGACGGTTCCTGGGGTTATCAGGTCATCGGATATTATGCACCCACAGCCAGATACGGTTCTCCGGAGGACTTTATGTTCTTTGTAAACCAGCTGCATAAGGCGGGGATTGGTGTGATCTTGGACTGGGTGCCGGCACATTTTCCGAGAGATGCACATGGATTATCTAATTTTGACGGAACCTGTTTGTATGAACACTTGGATCCCAGACAAGGGGCACATCCTCACTGGGGCACATTGATTTACAATTACGGCAGACCTCAGGTGTCCAATTACCTGATCGCCAATGCACTGTTCTGGGTTGAAAAGTTTCACATTGACGGTATCCGTATGGATGCCGTGGCCAGCATGTTGTATCTGGATTATGGCAAAAATGACGGTGAGTGGGTTGCCAATATGTATGGCGGCAAAGAGAACCTGGAAGCCATTGAGATGATCAAACACCTGAATTCCATTATGAAGAAGCATAATCCGGGGGTGTTGTCCATTGCGGAAGAAAGCACTGCTTTCCCTATGATAACAGGAGATTTGGACAAAGGTGGTCTTGGCTTCGACTTGAAATGGAACATGGGTTTCATGAATGATTATCTGGGATATATCAAGAACGATCCCTATTTCAGAAGTTATCATCATAACGAACTGACATTTAGTATGATCTATACCTACAGTGAGAAATTTATTCTGGTGTACTCCCATGACGAGGTGGTACATGGTAAGGCTACACTGGCAGGAAAGATGCCCGGTGCCACTGCCCGGGACAAGCTGGCAGGGCTTCGGCTGACCTATGCTTATCAGATGGCCCATCCCGGCAAGAAGCTTTTGTTCATGGGACAGGATATTGCAGAATTTGATGAATGGAATGAGAACAGACAAGTACAGTGGAATTTATTGGAACAGCCTGAGCATGCCGGTGTAGCTAAACTTGTGGCAGATTTAAATCATCTGTATCGTACCAATAAGGCACTGTATGAACTGGATGACCATCCGGATGGATTTCATTGGATGAACTGTATTTCATCTAATGAGTGCTACCTTGCCTTTGTGCGTAAAGGTGTAAAAAAAGAAGATATGGTGTTGGTGATTGCCAATTTTGCAGGGATAGAGCAGGAGATCACGACAGGTGTGCCACAAGACGGCAAGTACAAAGAGATTCTAAATACAGATGATCAGAAGTACGGCGGAAGCGGTATTGTGAATAACCGTGTGAAAAGGGCGGAAGACAAAGAGTGTGATGCGTATCCACAGTCTGTAACCGTAAAAGCAGCACCACAGTCTGTGAGCATTTTGCAGTATATTCCTTATACGGAGGAAGAACTGCAGAAGATAGAGGAACAGCATGTTAAGAAAAAATCTGCAGCCAATAAGGCGGCAGATAAAAATACAAAAAAGAAAGAGGTAATGTAATATGAATTTATTATTATTAGGATCTGCCGCAAAGGCAACAGATTCAGTGGAACCGATCAAAAATTTTCTGTATGAGCTTCCCGCCAAAGCGCTGGAACTTGGCATCAGGGTGGTTCTGGCTTTTTTGGCTTTTTTAATTGGTGTACAAGTGATTAAACTGATACGTAAGATCATCAGAAAGTCCATGCAACGCGCCAATGCCGATACGGGAGCTATTCAATTTGTAGATTCTTTTGTGAAAGCAGCACTTTTTGTAGTTCTGATTCTCATGATTGCCACATCCTTTGGAGTAGATGCTGCAAGTGTCATCGCTGTTGTAGGATCAGCAGGTGTGGCTGTGGGTCTTGCATTACAGGGCAGTCTTTCCAATCTGGCCGGGGGCGTACTTTTATTGCTGTTGCATCCTTTCAGAGTAGGAGACTATATCGTAGATGCCGCAGGAAATGAAGGAACTGTAACAGAGATTCAGATTTTTTATACAAAGTTAATGACACCTGATAATAAAACAGTTATTTTGCCCAATGGTACATTGTCTAACAATAGTATCACCAACGTGACTGCTGCCAAAATGCGAAGAATGGATATTGTTGTGGGAATATCCTATGGAGCAGACATTAAATCTGCAAAAGAAGTTCTGATGAAAGTACTTACTGAGGATGAGAAAACTTTAAAAGATAAAGATATGATTGTGTTTGTTGATCAGCTGGCAGATTCTGCTATTAATCTTGGGGTTAGATGTTGGTTTAAAAACGAAGATTTCTGGACCGGAAAATGTCGTATCACTGAGAATTGTAAGTATGCATTGGATGAGGCAGGAATCCAGATTCCTTTCCCTCAGATGGATGTGCATATTCAGCAGTAATATTCAGAAAGTGTATAAAATATTATAAGAAATGGAAAATCCAATTTTGTCATTTATGATAGAATTGGATTTTTTTATTCGTCATACATAAAAGCAAAAGGAAAGGAAATACTCTTGAATAAGTAATACTGCACAAATTAAGAAAAGTATAATGGGATATCTGTACAAATTAACCAAGAATTACCATTGACGCAACAAGGGACATATGATAGTCTGGATGAGGACAAAAATCAACGGAATAAATCGCATATATCTAAGGAGGAAATTTAAGTATGAAGAAAGTTTTAGCTTGTGCGCTGATAGCATCAATGTCAGCTTCGTTGTTGGCAGGATGTGGTAAAAAGACTGAAAGCATTCATCTGAAAGTATGGTGTCCGGCAAACCAGGTGGAGACAGGTATTATGGAGCAGCAGCAGAAAGCTTTTGCAGAAGCACACCCGGATTGGAATATCACCTGGACCACAGAGATCGTTGGTGAAGATAAAGCTAAGGAAAATGTCCTGCGCGATGTGGAAGCGGCAGGTGATGTTTATTTCTTCACCAGTGACCAGCTTGTAGAACTGGTTGATGCAGGTGCAGTGGCAAGACTTGGCGGAGAGACAGAACGCATGGTCAATGAAACCATCGATCCTTTTGCGGTGAGCACTGCCAAGAAAGATGATGCACTGTATGGAATTCCTTTTACACACAATACATTCTATATGTATTATGATAAAACTTTGTTGGATGAAAATGATATTCAATCTATAGAAAGTATTATGGCAAAGGAAACAGCGGACAATGTTTATAATTTCTATTTTGAGTCTGCCGGCGGCTGGAAGCTGGGTGCATGGTATTATGGTGCAGGACTGAATGTGTTTGGACCTAAGGGAGATGATCCTGCGGCCGGTGTGGATTGGAATAATGATACCGGTGTGGCGGTGACCAACTACCTGATCGATTTGATTAACAACCCTAAATGTGCATATGATAGCGAGATTACTGTTACAGACTTGATTCCTGATCACAGACTGGCTGCCTGGTTTGACGGCTCCTGGAACGATCAGATTTATGAGAAAATTCTTGGTGAAAATTTAGGAAGAGCTGTGATTCCTACCTACAACTTAAATGGTGAGCAGGTGCGATTAAAAGGATTCTATGGTTCCAAATGTATCGGTGTGAATCCACATTCCAAGAATATGGAAGCGGCAGTAGCCTTTGCTGCTTTCCTCGGAAATGAAGAGAACCAGATGCTGCGTTATGAAAAGTCCGGACAGATTCCGGCCAATGTTAATGCGGCAGCAAGTGAAGCGGTGCAGGCAGATCCACTGACAACCGTAATATTAAGTGAAGTGGAGATTGCAAGTGTGGTACAGCCTGCATCATCCTTATTTGGAAGCAGATACTGGACCTATGCCAACACCATCCCTACGGAGATCAGAAGTGGTGTACTAAATAAGGACAATGTTCAGGCGAAGATGGATACCTTTGTATCTCAGATGACCGCCAAATAAGTACTGTTAAGATATCAATTCAGGGATGCCTAAGTGGTATCCCTGTTTTTAGCAAGTTATGTATGGGGTAGAAGACCTGCTACCTTGCAATAAAAGAAATTTAGGAGGTTTTTCATGGGTATTCTAAATATGAAAAAGGCGTTTTTTTATACCAGACCATCAGACTATAGTTGTCTGCATGCGTTTCAAACCGGCGATACTACTACAAAAATCTCACTGTTTATCTTTGGTTTCGGTAATTTAAAAAATAAACAGATAGGCAGAGGTGCGCTTTTTTTGGCCTTTGAGATTTTTTACATTTTATACATGATTTTGTTTGGAGCAAAATCCATAATTAATTTTATTACATTGGGAACGGTTACCCAGGGGCAGGTTTACAATGAGGTTAAGGGAATTTACGAGTATACCCAAGGAGATAACTCTATGCTTTGCCTCTTGTACGGGGTTATCACATTATTTATTACAGCAGCCATTATATTCGTGGCATTTATGTCCTGTAAGAGTGCCTATTGTACTCAGATTCGAAAAGAGAAAGGAATGCATCTTCCAACATTTAAAGATGATATTTATTCCTTGAAACAAGAGAATCTACATTCTTTATTACTGGCGTTTCCCTTGGTTGGAATCATTGTGTTTACCATTATTCCATTGGTATTCATGATTCTCATTGCTTTTACCAATTATGACCATAATCATCAGCCTCCCGGAAATTTATTTGACTGGGTTGGATTTGAGAACTTTTCAGCCTTTGTTTCCCAAGGGGGAAAATTGGCCTCTACCTTCTGGCCCATACTTGGCTGGACCTTGACCTGGGCAGTCTGCGCCACAGCCAGCTGCTATATTCTGGGCCTGTTGCTGGCACTTTTGATCAACCGGAAAGTAACCAGGATCAAAGGATTCTGGAGATTTATGTTTGTGCTGTCCATCGCAGTACCCCAGTTTGTTTCCCTACTCAGTATGAGAACCATTTTCAATGCCAACGGACCGGTCAATATCATATTAAGAGAGTTGGGTATTCTGGAAGCCACACAATCCATTCCCTTCTTTACAGATGCAACCATTGCAAAAATTGTGATCATAGGTATTAAT
>JAFYSG010000104.1 GCA_017559435.1 Lachnospiraceae bacterium | reverse complement strand
GTCAGCTTGACAGTAGGAGCGTGAAGGTGAGAGGGCCGGTGAAGCTTCAAGGAACTCAGGTGGAAGCCATGGAGCTTCGGGGAGGTGCTGCACTTGTGATCGCAGGCCTTATGGCAGAAGGAGAGACGACAGTCAGCGGCTGTGGCTATATTTCCAGGGGTTATGAAAATATCTGCCGTGATTTCAGAGAGTTAGGAGCGCGTATTTATAGTGCATAGAAGAAAAGGAAAAAGTAAGATACTAAAATTATTGATAGTGCTGTCCGGCTTGTGTATAACCATGCTTGGCGTATATCTGGTGATGCACAAACATACTGTGAAGAACGTGTATGTAGAGGGTAATCTACATTATACAAAAGAAGAGATTCAGGATATGGTAATGACGGGTCCCCTTGGCAACAATTCCCTGTATCTGTCATTAAAATACCGTTTGAAAAAAACGGAAAATATTCCCTTTATAGATGTGCTTGATGTAAATATCCTGACACCGGACACCATTAAGATCACTGTATATGAAAAGGCCCTGGCAGGTTATATCCGGTATATGGATGCTTATATGTATTTTGACAGAGACGGTTATGTGGTGGAATGCTCGAAAGTAAAGACAGAGGGCATTCCTCAGATCACAGGTCTTAGCTTTGATCATATGATATTGGGTGAGATTTTGCCGGTGGAAAATCAGGACGCGTTTGAAAGTATCATGGAGCTTACGAAACTTTTGGACAAGTATGACCTTGAAGCAGATAAGATTTTCTTTCATTCAGCAGGAGATATGACCATTTACTTTGGCGATATCAAGGCTGCACTGGGCAGTGACAGGAATCAGTTGGAAATTAAAATGATGCGTCTGCCTCAATTGCTTGCCAAGTTAGAGGGTAAAAAGGGAACACTTCGCATGGAAAATTTGACCCAGGATAGGACGGACGTGTCTTTTCAGGTAGAACACTAAACTTTTTTAAAAAAATAATTAAAAAATGGTTGATTAATTTGCAAAATAATTATATGATAGTAAGTAAGGAATTCATATGGAAAGAAGGAGGACAAACCCTTGCTGGAGATTAAGACAAACGATGCAGAAGCTGCTGCAAAAATTATCGTGGTAGGTGTTGGCGGAGCAGGTAATAATGCTGTGAATAGAATGATCGATGAAAGAATCGATGGTGTGGATTTTATCGGAGTGAATACCGATAAACAGGCACTGCAGTTGTGTAAGGCTCCCAGACTGTTACAGATCGGCGAGAAGCTTACCAAAGGATTGGGTGCAGGTGCAAAGCCTGAAATTGGTGAGAAGGCGGCTGAGGAGAGTGCTGAGGAAGTAGCAGCAGCTCTGAAAGGTGCAGACATGGTATTTGTAACTTGCGGTATGGGAGGCGGTACCGGTACCGGTGCAGCACCTGTAGTGGCCAAGCTTGCAAAAGATATGGGCATCCTGACCGTTGGCGTGGTGACCAAGCCTTTCCGTTTCGAGGCTAAGGCGCGTATGATGAATGCCTTAGAAGGAATTGAGAGAATCAAAGAGAATGTAGATACACTGATCGTTATTCCCAACGATAAGCTGCTTGAGATCGTTGACCGCAGAACTACCATGCCGGAAGCATTGAAGAAAGCGGATGAGGTACTTCAGCAGGCAGTACAGGGAATCACAGACCTGATCAACGTACCCGCAGTGATCAACCTTGACTTTGCAGATGTACAGACTGTTATGAAAGACAAGGGTATCGCACATATCGGTATCGGTGAAGGCAAAGGTGATGACAAAGCTCTGGAAGCTGTCAAGATGGCAGTAGAGAGTCCTCTTTTGGAGACCACCATTTCCGGCGCTTCCCACGTGATCATCAACGTATCCGGTGATATCACACTGGCAGATGCTTCTGATGCTGCAAGCTATGTACAGGAAATGGCAGGAGAAGATGTAAACATCATCTTCGGTGCAATGTACGATGCCTCCAAATCTGACAGCTGCATGATCACAGTCATCGCTACAGGACTGGAAGATATGGGAACCGCTGCAACCCAAAGCAGAATGTCCCAGACAAACATTCCCCAGTTCCGTAACCCCATGGGCGTACAGAACACCCTGCAAGGCATGAATCAGCCCACCAGACAGCCTGCACAGCCCATCTATACTCAGGGCGGCTACTCTCAGAACTATAGCCAGCCCACCTACAATCAAAACAACTACCAGCAACCCGCTCAAAGCGGCTATGCTCAGGTAAACTACGGACAGCCCACCCAGAAGCCGGTAACCCCCACAAGACCCATAACAGGAATCAACCGCCCTTCCGACATCCGCAGCTCCGTAGAAGAGAAATCCCTAAAGATTCCTGATTTCTTACAAAGAAAGTAAGTATCATCTTACTACATACCACGTATCCCAAGACCCTGCGAAGAAGCAGGGTCTTTTTTGGTGATTTGTAAATTTTTTTTGCAAATTTCCCCCAGTCTTTATTTGAAATCCCTCCCTTTTTTTAGTGAAGCTCGTAGAGCCCTTATGTGTATTCTGTAGAGTCTATATGTGAAACTTGTAGAATCCTTATGTGAAGTTCGCAGATTTGGTTTGAG
>JAFYSG010000103.1 GCA_017559435.1 Lachnospiraceae bacterium | reverse complement strand
TTGGAACAAAATTTGACCCAGGCCCAGATTAATTACGATTCCCAATATCTGCAGGCAAAGGTTACTCTGGAAAACACTTTAGCAGAGGCCGAGCGTGCAGAGAATGAATACGAAACAGCTATACAGAAAGCCGAATCTGACTATGAAACCGTAAAAGATGCGTGGGAGGATGCTGCTGACAATCTGGCTCTTTTTGAGGCAAAAGTAGGTGACGGCTATTACCATGCAGACGGCAGTGGAACCATCATGAGTGTGATGGCCAGAGCCAATCAATATCTGAGTGGTAATGGAACAATCTTCATGTATCGTAATACTGAGGAGATCACAGTGACAGTGTCCGTAGATCAGGCAGACATTTCTTCGGTTCAAGTAGGAGACAGCGTTTATGTACAGTCTTCTGATTATGGAACCTTCAGTGGCAGTGTGACCAGCGTGAACCCCATATCTTTATCAAGCAGTCGTGCCAATGTGACCTATCAGGTAACAGTACTTTTAGAAGGTAACACGGGAAAGCTTCCGGCCAATGAGACAGTGACCGTAATATTCGGAATGGGAGGTGCGCGATGAAGAAAAAAAGAAGACTTATACTGATTCTGGCAGCCGCAGTTGTGCTGGTATCGGCAGCCTGTTATACTGTATTTATCGCACCGCTTCTTAAGAAGGAGAAATGGGTGTATAAGGAGTCTGTAGTGGAACGCGGTGTGCTAAAGGTAGGTGTCACGGAAAGCGGTTCCTTAGAGTACGGTATCAGTTCTCTTCTCTATGATCTGGATCTGTCAGTGGTAAGCTCCAGTGAAGAAGAGGATGATGAGGAGGAAGAGGTTATCCAGAAATTCCTGAAGATAGAAGAAGTATATGCAGCAGCAGGTCAGCGGATCCGGCAGGGGGATGCTTTGGTGAAATTTACCGGGGACAGTGTCAGTGACGTGAGAAAACTGTTAAGCAGTGCATTGATTGATGCCAAGTCAGATTACAATGAGGCACTGGCAGAGTATGAATTGTCTGCTTTGGAGGCCGAGACAGAGTATGAATTATCAAAAATAGAGGGAAATTACGCTGGCTCTCTGTATCAGTCCTCTAAAACAACCAGCGATAATGAGATTACTTCTCTGGAGATAGAACTGAGCCAATGTAACGACAAGATTGCAGGCTTGGAGGAAGCAGTAACTGAGGCACAGGAGACATATGCAGAGGCACTTGCCACCTACGAGGATGCCAAGGAGACCATGTCGATCACAGGAACAGACCATGCTTCCAATTTCCTTACGATCCAAAGCGAATATTTAAATGCTCAGACAAGATATCAGAATGCAAAGCAGTCTCTGCAAAGGGCACAGGAGAACTTGGCTTCCAATCAAGAACAGATTGATTCTATCAAGTCCCAGATCGTGTTGGCAAAAGCAAAATATGCCATAGAGAAGCTGGAAGTTGAGAAAACTTATCAAGAAAGCCTTTTAAACGGAGAAAATGCAAAGATTACATATGATGCTAAAATGGAGTCTTTAAAAGAAACGCTGAAAGAAGCAGAGGATAAAAAGAAGGCGCTGGAAGAGCAGATCAGTGCATTTGAAACTTTTGTGGGAGAAGAAGGCATTCTTTATGCTGACGGTGAAGGCATTGTGACACAGATTGATTATGAAGCCGGAGATACGCTGACACAGATGGGAAGCATTGTGTCCTATGCAGCGCCACAGGATATGACTATTTCGGTAGATATGACCCAGGAAGATGTAGTGGCGCTTACAGTGGGGGATATGGTGGAAATTGCTTTTACGGCCTATCCGGATACTGTTTATGAGGGAACCATTTTGTCCATCGATACCACGGCAACCTCCCGAAATAGCTCAACCATCAGTTATCAGGTGGTGATCGGTGTGGGGGGGGATACGAAAGCCTTGTACGGCGGCATGACGGCAGATATTACATTTGTGACAGAAGAAAAGAGCGACATACTTTATGTATCCCGCAAGGCTATCGTGGAGCAAAACGGTAAGACCTATGTATATGTACAGACTGCCCTAGGCACAAAAGAATTGAAACAGGTACAGACCGGAATCAGCAACGGTACTTCCATTGAGATCACAGAAGGGCTTGCAGAAGGAGATGCAATCTACATTGCCAGCAGAGTGAGCAGTGAAGAAGAGATATCCGCCCGGGAAGAAGCCACAGAGACAGGCAGCCAAAGCCAGTCAAATATGCAGAATATGTTCGGCGGTCAGATGCCTGATATGGAAAGCTTTATGCAGGGTGGTCAAATGCCCGGAAATATGCCCAGCGGCCAGATGCCTAATATGGGAAATATGCCCGGTGGTGGCCAGCGGCCCGAAAGAAATAACAGATAAGGGAGGCAGACCATGAATCGAAAAAAGATTATAAATAATATAACCCGTCATAATAAGTTTATCATAGGTATCTGCCTTGCAGTAATAGTAGTTATCATCATAGTGGCTATGGCAGGTAGCAAAGAGACAGAAGATATCACCTACAGAGAGACCACCGTAGAGAAAGGGGAATTGGTGGTGGGTATCACGGAAAGCGGTTCTGTGGATATCGGCACAGTGGATCAGGTGTTTGAACTGGATATGAGTGCTTTGCAGCGTGCCCAAACCGGTAGTTCTTCCGGCAACAGTAACAGTGGCTTTGGCGCAGGTGCTTCCGGTATGGGATCCATGGGCGGCGGTCAAGGCAGTTTTAGTACGCCTGGCGGCAGCAGTCAGGGCATGGGCGGCATGAGCGGCATGAGCGGCGGCAGTCAAAACAGCGGCAGCAGCCAAAGTGGCGGTGGTTTGAGCGGCGGCAGCACAGATATGTTTGGTCAGATTTTTAACATGGCAGGTTCTTCAGGAAGTAACCAAATGCAGACCAGTGGTAATCTGACGATTTCCGAAGTGTGCGTATCCATAGGACAGAAAGTGCAGGAAGGCGATATCCTGTATCTATTGGAGGAAGAATCCGTAGAAGCGTTAAAGGAAGAGCTTCAGTCCAATGTGGAAAAGGCTGAAGCAGACCTGAAGGCGGTTTATGCTGATCAGGAGCTTTCCAGACGAACGGCACAATACAATTATGACAGCAGCATCGCATACGGCGACTATGCTTCTTTAGAATATGACAATACCATCAAAAATTTGCAGAATGCAGTGAAACAGGCCAGAGAAGATCTGGCAGAGGCAAGAGCCCTTCATTCCGATTATTCTGCACAGCTTTCACAGTTCACAGTAGATTATGAAGCGGCAGTGGAAGTGTTGAATCAATGTATCTGGACAGTGGAAAATACAGATAAGTGGACAGATACCTACGCTTATGCTACTGCATTTCAGCTGATGGAATCAGCCAGGTCCAATGTGGACACTCTGAAACAAAAAAAGGAACAGTTAGAGAGTAACACAGAGCAGGCCCTGAAAAATGTAAATTCTGCGGCTACAGCTCTGAATAAAGCTGAACGCAATCTGGAGTCCGGAATGCTTACGGCAGATAAGACGCTGGCATTAAGAAAGCTTGCTTACTCCACAGCGCAGGAGACTTATGACATTGCACTGGCCTATCTGGAGGATGCGGCAGAGAGTCAGGAAGCCACCAGTGCCCGGGCCAAGGAAAGATGGGAGGAATTTGATAGTCACATTGACGGCAATGCTGTACGTGCAGTATATAATGGTGTTATTACCAGTGTGCCCCTGGCAGAAGGAGATACCATCACTACCAATGATACACTTGTAACTCTATATGATACGGACAGTGTGGATATGACAGTGAGCATTGACGAAGATGATATGACGGATATTGCTGTAGGTACTCAGGCCAATATCAACCTTACTGCCTATCCGAATAAAATCTTCCAGGCTACAGTAAGTGAAATATCAGATGCGTCTAGGGATTCCAATGGAAATGTGACTTATGAGGTGACCGTGATCATCAGTGGAGATACTTCCGGTCTGTTCCAGGGAATGACAGGAGATGTGACATTGATCACCAGACAGACAAAAGAAGTAGTGTATGTGTCCAACCGTGCCATTATCAGAGAAGGTAAGAACTCATATGTGAAAGTCAAAAAAGAAGACGGAAGTGTCTCGAAACAGAAGGTCACAACAGGCTTTTCTGACGGTGTGAATGTAGAAATCATAGAAGGGCTTTCTTGTGGCGATACCGTGCTGATAGAAAGTAAGGTGAGCAAATCATGAGAGTATCGGAAATTTTAAGACTGGTATATCTGAACTTGATTCAGAACAAGTTTAAAGTAATCCTGACCTCTATCGGTATTGTGGTAGGTTCTGCCACCATTATGATGGTAATTGCTATCGGAACGGGCGGTCGGGAAGAAGTAGCAGAACAATTTAAAAATCTTAATGCAGGCGCCATTGATATCTCCTACGAAGGGGGAGCTGCCATGGGTGGATTCTCCTTTGGCAGCGCTTCGAGAGGTGGTGCTACAGGTGGTGGCGGCATAAGTATGCCCGATATGGGTAGCGGAATGCCCAGTATGGGCGGTGGCGGCATGAGTATGCCAGATATGGGTGGTTTTAGCGGCGGAATGTCCGGCTTTGGCGGCAGCAGCAGCGGTGGCGGCAGAGGCGGCAATATGAGTGGCTTTAATATGATGGGCGGCCTCTTTAATATGTTTGGAGGCGGCGGAGCAGATAATCGAATCAACCAGGAGGCTGTAACTTTGACCACAGACGATATGGAAGATCTGCAAGTCTTTGTACCCGGTATAGCAGATGCCACCATCTCTTACACCACCAGTGCCTCTGTAGAAGGTGGCGAACTAGAGTCTGCCTCTTATTATACTGTGGCCGGTGTACAGGATAATTATGCCCGAATAAGCAACCTGGAGATGTCCATCGGAGAATTTCTGACAGCAGAGGAAAATGAGAATAAAGAAAAGGTCTGCGTGCTGGGAATCTCCACGGCCAAGGCCATCTTTGGCAGTGCTTATGAGGCTTACGATCAAGTAGTCTATATAGATGACAGACCCTATGTGGTCATGGGTGTTTTGTCCGAAATGGGTACGGTGGCTTCCGGTATCAGCCCTGATACAGCTATTTTTATCCCCTATGAAACCGGTATCAAGTATCTTACCGGTACTTCTGTAAGCCCTACGGTTACTGTGATCGCCGAGGATGTGAATCAGGTGGATCGGGTGTCAGCCAATGTGGAAACGGTTTTGGCTGACAGCTACCCTAATACACAATTTACTATCTCAGATGCAGGCAGTAAGATGGATGCGGCCTCCGCTTCCAATGACACCCTCACTTTGCTGCTGATATCCATGTCAGTGATTGTCTTTATCGTAGGTGGTATCGGAATCATGAATGTACTTTTTGTATCGGTCAAAGAAAGAACCAACGAGATCGGTATCCTGAAAGCTCTTGGTTGTTCCAGACGTGACATTTTGCTGGAGTTTTTAATGGAAGCCAGCTGCATCAGCTTTGTGGGCGGTGTAATCGGTGTGTTGCTGGCATTGGGCATCACCCCGGTAGTGGAATTGTTCTCTGTCAGAGTAGAGCTTTCTGTTGGCGGTGCAGTGCTGTCTCTGCTATTTGGTGTAGTGACAGGAAGTGTGTTCGGCTTCTACCCGGCATATAAAGCTTCCAGACTGATACCGGTAGTGGCGCTGAATCAGGAGTAGGAGGGGACTATGAAAAAGAAAAACATGAATGTACAAAACAGTCCGGAGGCTGAAACCATAGAAAAGTGGCAAAGTAATGACGAAAGCTCCATGATCAGAGAACAGGAACGCCAGGCCCGTGATCGAAAAAAGAGAAAAAATCGCCGTAAAAAGCAGATCGCAGCAGTTGTTGTGATCGCATTGCTGGCAGGCGGTATCTGGTATGCAGGCTGGGGCAGGACATTGCTTGCTACAGAGGTCGAGCAGACAGTGTCTATCTCTGTTGGCTTGGGACAGAAAGTTATTTATGCACAGCTGACAGCCGTCAGAGGCAATGAGATTACTTATACCGTAGCCAAGGCAGTAGATACAGAAGAACTGCAAGGTGACATAAATCAGACTACCGGTGGCGCAGGCAGCCAGATGCCATGGGGTCAAGGCGGTCAGAGACCCGAGGGCATGGGCGGCCAGATGCCATGGGGCCAAAGCGGTCAGATGCCGGGAGGTATGAGCGGACAACAAGGCGGGGCGCAGCCTCAGAGGCGTGAAGGCGGAAGTAACGATCGCCAAGGATGGATGCAGCAGAGCTTTACCCAGGGACAATCGGGAGGAAGTACAGCGCAGGGAGGTTTTCCCGGTGGCGCATTTTCGGGCGGTGAATTTCCCGGTGGTGCTCAGCAGAGCGGCGGATTTCCGGGTGGCGGCCGGGAGGGCAGCGGATTTCCGGGCGGTGACTTTAGCGGTTTTGGCAGTGGGTCCGGTGGCGGTTTCAGTGACTTCGGCGGTTTCGGAGCAGGCATGGGGAGTGGAAGTATGGGCAGTACAGGATCCTCCGCAGACACCGGTTTTACCTACAACAATGTCACTTACCAACTGACCCGGGAGAGCGTCACCACCCAGATACCCGTTGGTACAGAAGTGATCACCCGTTTGGGAACGGTAACTACATTTTCTCGTCTGGCGGCCGGAGATTGCATTGCCTTGGTCGTGGAAGAAGAAGCGGGTACACAGATCATTATGGCTGTATATATCATCGGATAGGGAGGAAAAGCAGTATGATCACCATGAAACAAATCAATAAAGGCTATATGCTTGGAGAAGAGAAGCTTCCCATCTTAAAAAATATTGATTTCCACGTAGACAGAGGAGAATTTGTAGCCATACTGGGTCCATCCGGTTCCGGTAAGACCACATTGATGAACATCATAGGTTGTATGGATGTGATGGACAGCGGAGAGTATTATCTGGATGGCATGGCTATCCATGAGACAGAACAGGAAGATCTGACAGATGTGCGCAACAGCAAGATTGGCTTTATTTTTCAGAACTATCAGCTGATTTCCACTTATAATGTGATGCAGAACATCACCATGCCTCTTCTTATGAGAGGCATGGGGCACAAAGAGGCTCAGGAACAGTGTATGGAAACTATAAAGCTTCTGGGGCTGGATCATCGCCTGGCACACAGACCCAGTGAATTATCCGGCGGACAGAAGCAGAGAGTCTCAATTGCCAGGGCCATGGTGGGGAAGCCGGCCATCCTTCTGGCAGATGAACCGACAGGAGCGCTGGATCAGAACAGCGGTAAAGAAGTACTTAGATTATTCGGTGAATTGAATGAGATGGGGAATACTATTGTAATGATCACCCATGATATGAATGTTGCAAAGTGCGCCCGAAGGATCGTGAATATTGTGGATGGTAAGTTGTTTGAATAATGACAAATATTGCTGTGCGTATTTGTATGGAATCCAAGCGGCTTGCCTCAAATTTTAAGATATCGACCTTTTACAAAGTCAGCCGTCATTATTGCAGTAATGGCGGTTGTTTTTGTGTTTCCTTGAATATCTCAAATGACCTATAACAAGTAAACAAAAATTTCAAATTCTAGTTGAGTTAAATGATAATTTGCTGTATACTTTATATTAACAAAATTTGGCTTGCGTGCAGCAGGCCATGAGATCATCACTGTGGAGGAACAGTTATGTATTACAACAACGTATTGGAATTGATCGGAAATACTCCTTTGCTCAGCTTAAAGGATACCACAGACTGCAACATTTTTGCAAAAGCGGAGTTCTTGAACCCGGGTGGAAGCATCAAGGATCGAATTGCACTGAATATGATAGAAGAAGCGGAAAAGAACGGAAAGTTAAAACCGGGAATGACTATTATAGAGCCTACTTCCGGCAATACCGGTATCGGCCTGGCATTGTGCGGTGTTCGTAAGGGCTATAAGGTGATCATCGTAATGCCGGAAAATATGAGTGATGAGAGGAAGAAGATTATCAGGGCACTGGGCGCAGAATTGGTGCTGACTCCTCCGGAACTTAGTATTGGCGGTTCCGTAGAGAAGGCTGTAGAGCTTGCATCAAACTCAGATCAATATTTTGTGCCCCAGCAGTTTGAGAATCCGGCCAATCCTGCGGCTCATTATCGTACCACGGCGGCGGAGATCGTATCCCAGCTGGATAAAAAAATCGATGTATTTGTATCCGGAATCGGCAGCGGAGGAACCCTTCAGGGAATTGCTTCTCTATTATTAGAGAAGAATCCGGACTGTAAGATAGTGGCAGTGGAGCCTAAGAATGTGTCAGCTCTTTTGGGAGATGAACCCGGTCTTCACCAGATTCAGGGAATCGGGGACGGATTTATTCCGGAAGTCCTGGATACCGGAATTATCACAGATATCGTGGAAGTGACCGATGAAGATGCCATTGCTACTGCCAGAGAGCTGGCCAGTGTTCAGGGATTATTGGTAGGAACCTCATCCGGAGCCAATGTATGGGCAGCCAAGCAGATGGCTGAGAAGTATGGTAAGGATAAAGTGATTGTGACGATTCTTGCGGACAGAGCAGAGAGATATTTTAGTACGGCACTTATATAGGAAGTTTACAAATGGATTTTACAAATTTAAAAAAATTTATGGATTACATGGCTGCTGAGCGCACTCCCGGTAATGCTGTAGAAGTATATCTGGATGGTAAGCAGGTGTTCCGTTATTTTACAGGTTATTCAGACCTGGCAACCCGGACACCCCTGACCGGTGATGAGATGTACAATATTTATTCCTGTTCTAAGGTGACTACTGTTACTGCAGCCACCCAGCTTCTGGAACGCGGTAAGATATTGCTGGCGGAGCCTCTTTATGAGTACATTCCGGAATATAAGGAGATGTATATCAAGAAAGAAGACGGCAGTCTGGTAAAGGCTCAGAATCCCATTACCATCGGCGATTTGTTCTCTATGACGGCCGGACTTACCTATAACACGAACACAGAGGGAATCCGTAAGGCCAGGGAACTGACAGGCGGTAAGATGGATACTGTCACCACGGCCAAGTGTATCGCTATGGATACCCTTCAATTTGAACCCGGTACCCACTGGGCCTATAGCCTGTGCCACGATGTACTGGCTGCACTGGTAAGTGTGGTGAGCGGTCAGAAGTTTCGTGACTATGTGAAAGAGAATATTTTTGATCCTTTGGATATGAAAGAATCTGTTTATCATCACACAGAAGAGACCTTAAAGCGTACTGCCACCCAATATTCCTTCGTTCCTGCAGGCGATAAGAATTTTGATATTGTGGAAGCCCAGAAGCACGGATGTGCCAAGGATGGTATGTTTAAAGAGGTAGGGAAAGGTGTCAACTATATCTTAGGTGAAGAATATGATAGTGGCGGAGCCGGTATCATCAGCACGGTGTCAGATTATGTCAAGTTGATGGCGGCGCTGGCTAATTACGGAATGGGACTTACAGGAGAGCGGATCTTGTCACAATATTCCGTGGACTTGATGCGCACCAACAGATTAAATGATACCCAGCTGAAAGATTTCAACTGGAGACAGCTGAAGGGCTGCGGATATGGTCTGGGTGTTCGTACTCACATGCGCCCGGATCAGTCCGGAGTGATCAGTAATCCGGGAGAATTTGGCTGGGGCGGTGCCGCAGGTGCTACTGCCATAATTGATCCTTCCATTAATTTGGGCGTGTTCTATGCACAGCATACCTTGAATCCCAGAGAGGGATATTACCAGCCCAGACTTAGGAACGTGGTATATTCCTGTTTATAGAATTTATTGTGAATAAAAAATGTTGTGTTGGAGAAGCTATTTCCTAAGGCCAATGATGGCTGATACTGGGCAAACAGTAGATGGGAGGCGTGCAATGCAACAGAAGGCAGACGGCACCGTGCGTAAAAACCGCACAAAGGAAGTAAAACCCTTTAGCCTGAGGGATAAGTTAGGCTACTTATTCGGTGATTTCGGTAATGATTTTACTTTTATCTTTGCCAGCAGTTATCTGATGGTATTCTATACGAAAGTGCTGGGCATCAGCGGTGCGGTGGTGGGTGTGTTATTTCTGGCGGCCCGCTGTGTGGATGCGTTCACTGATGTGACTATGGGCAGGATCGTAGATCGTATGCGACCGGCAGCAGATGGGCGTTTTCGTTCTTGGATCCGCAGAATGTGTGTTCCGGTGGCGGTGTCCAGCAGTCTTATGTACCTGTATTTTATACAGGATTTTTCCTATCCCGTGAAAATGATATATGTGGTGGTAACTTATTTGTTATGGGGCAGCTTCTGCTACACGGCCATCAATATTCCTTATGGTTCCATGGCCTCTGTGATCAGTGCGGATGCGGGAGAACGAGCTTCCCTGTCCACTTACCGAAGCTTAGGAGCAGCACTGGCCAGTCTGGTGATCGGCAGCTTGGTGCCTCTTTTGGTGTACGAAACAGACAGTGCAGGCAACCAGATTGTAAACCCTGTGCGGTTTACAGTGACTGCCATCGTATTTGGTGCGCTGGCAGTGGTCTGTTATTTGCTCTGCTATTTTTTATGTACGGAACGGGTGAGTTTTGAGCAGAAAGCTGGCCCACAGTCTTTGGAAGATGAAAAGGCTGATGAAGTAGAGAAGTCGGGCAAAACCGGAACTTTCAGGCAGCTTGTGATCAGTCTGCTTACAAACCGTCCCCTGTTGTCCATCGTGGGTGCGGCTTTGGTGCTTTTGCTGGCCACTATGCTCAGCCAGACTTTAAACACCTATCTTTTTTTAGATTATTTTAAAGATGCCAAGGCTTTGGCAGGGGTGAATGTGATCAGCATCGGTGGTATGCTGCTGGTGGCACCTTTTGCTTCAAAAATTTCCAGAAACATCGGTAAAAAAGAATCCGGCAGTGTGGCAGTGCTGGTGGCAGCCGTGGTGTACCTTGTATTGTACTTTCTGCGGATCCGCACCATTCCTGTTTTTATGATCTATCTGTTCCTGGGAATGACAGGCATGGGCTTTTTCAATATGATCACCTGGGCTTTTATCACAGACGTCATCGATTATCAGGAGGTAAAGACCGGCAGCAGGGAGGATGGAACCGTATACGCCGTGTACTCCTTTGCCCGTAAGGTGGGGCAGGCACTGGCCGGAGGAATCGGAGGATTTGCACTGACAGCCATCGGATATGTATCCGATGCTCCTTCCCAGACACCCCAGGTAGCAGACCGCATTTATACAGTGGCAACTCTCATTCCCGGCGTCTGCTACCTGATCGTGTTCTTTATCATGCAATTTGGCTATCCCCTGAACCGCAGGATCGTAGAACAGAATGCACAGATCCTTAAGAAAAGACGAGATTCCAGTGTCTCATCCCCGGATGATAAGGAGGGAGAGCAATGATCCGATTTGACAAAGAGGCGCCCGGGGGCGGTGTGGATGCGTATACGGTACTGGAGAATGGGAAGGCAGAGATTTATTTTACGGTGTATCTGGTAGAAGAGGGCGAGGGACAGTCTGCTGTAACGGTGGAGATTACCATGATCGATCCCAAGGGGAAGGAGGCTGCAAGGATGCGTCTGCAACCCATGAGAGGAGGAACTTCAGCGGAATCTCTTTGGACAGAGCCCCTGACCACGAGGACGCTGCTTATCTACCCCCAACTGTGGCAGTCGGTGAATAATCCTTTTTTATACCGGGTAAAAGCCCACATTATCGCCGGAGATACCGTTATGGACGCTAAAGAATTTCCTTACCCCATCTGTTCCATGCGAAATATCCCAGATAAAGGATTTTTCTTAAATCAAAAATCTTTCACACTTCATGCTGTTCAATATTCTCTCACAAAAGACTGGCGTAAATATCTGGAAAAGGATCTGGACCTTCTTGTGGAATTAGGTGCAAACTGCCTCTGCCCCGATCGTTTTCCAAAAGATAGTATGTTTTATGAAAAATGCCTGGAAAAAGGAATGATCATTTGGAAACTGATATCGGAACATCCTGCGATGCCCAAGTTTTGGGGCGGTGATAAGCCCCTGGTGTCTGAAGACCGCCTCCGCAGGCAGGATCTCTTCTACTATTATCAGGCATGCTGGAGCAATCGGGAGGTTCTCCATATCTGCAACCATGAGAAAACCCCAAGACTCGGCACTACCGCTTCCGCAGTGGTCTATAGCAATCACAAGAAGGTGGCGCTGTATGTGAACGGTGTGCTGCAGGAATTCAAACAGACACCACCGGAGTTTCTGTTTGAGGATATTCCTGTGAAGGGAGAGCATACGGTGGTGTCTGTGCAGGCGGGGGACTGCTTTGCTTCGGTCACCTGGTTGTAATATGGATATCCCAAAAAGTTCACAAAAAGTTCACAATTTAAACACTTTTTTATGACATTTTCCCTCTAAACTATTTGTTAATGTGGTGCAGTCTACAAACCGCTAAGTGGAGTGGGTTATTTGGCATCATCTAAAGAATTATGAAATGAACCCCGAAGGGGTAATGTTTCTAAATAGCAGGGAGGTATTTGTTGTGATTGAAGTAACAAATCTGACAAAGAAGTACGGCAGCCATGTAGCAGTGGACAATCTGTCGTTTCGTGTGGAAAAAGGCCAGATCTACGGCTTTTTGGGCCCAAATGGTGCCGGCAAGTCCACCACGATGAACATAATCACAGGCTATCTTGCAGCCACTGAAGGAACGGTAACAGTAAATGGTAAGGATATTCAGAACGAGCCGGAGGAGGCTAAAAAGTGTATCGGATATCTGCCGGAGCTGCCGCCGGTGTACATGGATATGACGGTGGAGGAGTATCTGAATTTTGCGGCAGAACTGAAGAAGGTAGCAAAAGCAGAGCGGAAAGCAAATGTGGAGAAAGTCATGGAGATGACCCGGATCACGGACATGCGTAATCGTCTGATCCGTAATTTGTCCAAGGGTTATAAGCAGCGTGTAGGTTTGGCTCAGGCGATTCTGGGTGAGCCGGAGGTGATCATTTTAGATGAGCCTACGGTTGGTCTGGATCCCAAGCAGATCATTGAGATCCGTGAGCTTATCCGTACTTTGGGCGAGAATCATACGGTAATTTTAAGTTCTCATATTTTGTCTGAGATCAGTGCGGTGTGTGATCATATCATGATCATTTACAAAGGAAAGCTGGTTGCCAGCGATTCTCCTGAAGGATTGAAGAAACTGATGAGTACCACCGGTATTTTGGAGCTGGATGTGAAAGGGGACTGGCAAATGGTGCAGTCTGTATTATCCACCGTAGAAGGGGTGTCCAGTGTGGAAAACTGTGGAGAAACAGACAACGACTGTTTAAAAGTTAAAGTCTCAACTGTGGAAAATGCAGATGTGCGGGAAGCTGTGTTTTATCGTTTGGCAGAGGCTAAGCTCCCTATTCTGTATATGCAGTATAGTGAGAAGAGCCTGGAGGATATTTTCCTTGAGTTGACCGGCGAGGTGGCTATGGCTGAAGCAGAGGCAGAAGCACAGGCAAAGGCGTCCAGGCGCAGAAGGAAGCAGGCCAAAGCACAAGAGGCACAAGAAGAACAGAAGGAGGAGAATTAAATGTTTGCTATCTATAAAAAAGAATTAAGGTCCTATTTCAACTCCTTTATCGGGTTGCTTTTTATCGGTGTGATCCTCTTTTTCCTGGGTCTGTATTACACAGTTTATAATTTGTTCAAGGGTTATCCTTATTATTCCTACGTGATCAGCGGTACCTCGTTCTTGTTCCTGATCACCATTCCGGTCCTGACCATGCGGATTCTCTCAGAAGAGCGGCACAGCAAGACGGATCAGTTGATCCTGACGGCGCCGGTGTCTGTAGGCGGGATTGTTGCGGGTAAATTCCTGGCATTGGCAACGATTTTTGCTATACCTACGGTAATTTCCTGTATTTACCCTGTACTTTTAAGGGACTTTGGCATAGTACAGTGGGGTGACAGTTATATGGCGATTCTGGCATTCTTCCTATACGGATTAGCCAGCATAGCCATCTGTGTGCTGATCTCGTCTGTGACCGAAAGTCAGGTCATTGCGGCAGTGATTAGTTTTGGTGTACTGTTTTTGGGATATATGATGAACTCTATCTGTTCACTTATTTCCTCTTCAGGCAACCTGCTCACAAAGATCTTGGGATATTTTGATCTCTATACGCCATTTGCAGAGTTGTTACAGGGTACTTTAAATGTAAATGCAGTGGTTTATTTCGTGTCCCTAATTGTGCTTTCTTTGTTCCTGGCAGTACAGTCCATTCAGAAGAGACGTTACAGTGTATCGGTAAAGCACTTGAGTGCAGGGGCTTACAGTACCGGAATGATCGCAATAGTAGTGGCTGTGGTGGCAGTAGTCAATGTAATCGTTGGAGAGCTGCCGGGCAGCATTACAGCCATCGATCTGACAAACCAGAAGCTTTACTCTCTGACCGATACGACCAAAGAGTTTTTGAAGACCATAGATGAGGACGTAACCATTTATGTGCTGGTCAATGAGGATGATCAGGATACTTTGGTGGGGCATACTTTGGCAAGATATGCTGATTTCTCAGACCATATCACTGTGGAGTATGTGGATCCTACGGTGAATCCCAGATTCCATCAGCAGTATACAAGTAATTCTGTCACCATGAACAGTATGATTGTGGTCAGTGATAAACGCAGCAAAGTGGTGTATTCCGGTGACCTGTATGCTTCCGAGGTTGACTATAACACTTATGAAACTATTATCTCCGGTTATGATGGCGAAGGGCAGATCACCAGCGCTCTGGCTTATGTGACAAGCGACGATACGCCCATGATCTACATAACAGAGGGACACGGAGAATATTCCCTGAGCACCAGCTTTAAAGATGGTCTGGCCAAGCTGAATGCGGCTTATGAGTCTATTAATCTGATGAATTACGATTCTGTGCCGGAGGATGCTTCCTGCCTGTTTATCAATGGACCTTTAAAGGATTTCAGTGAGGATGACAAGGACAAAGTCATTGCCTATCTGGAAAGAGGCGGCAATGTGGTGGCAGTCACTGCCTATGCAGAGGAAAGTATGACCAACTTTGAGGCTATTCTGGCTTACATGGGGCTGGAAGTGGCAGAAGGTATGGTGGTGGAACAGAATAAAGACTACTATTATCAGAGCCCTTTTTACTTATTGCCTGATGTAAGCTACAGCGACTACACAGTAGATATGTACATCAGTTATTATGCATTTGTACCTTTTGCCACAGGAATCCGCATTGTGAATGAAGAAGCAGAAGATATAAGTTATACCACATTTATGCAGACTTCCGACAAAGCATATTCCGAGGTAAACCTGACCAATACCTCTGACATAAAGTATGAGGAAGAAGAGGATATTATGGGACCTTTTGCAATCGGTGTCGAGGCTGTGAAGAAAGTGCTTGCAGGTGGTAAAGCATCAGAGAAAACTTCGTCCACCGACACAGTAGATGCTACCATGATTGTGATCGGCTGTGAAAACTTCTTTACCGACGATGCCAATGCGATGGTGAGCGGTGGTAACCAGATGATATTTAACAATATCATGGGCAGTTTCTCAGAGCACGAAGTGAGCGTGGCTGTTCCGGTGAAGGATTATGCGGTTTCTTCTTTGATAGTGCCTCAGTCAAGTGCGATAACCATTGGTGTGATTGTTACAGTGTTCTTGCCTGTGGGCTGTCTGGTACTGGGCTTTGTGATCTGGTTCAGAAGGAGGAAACGCTGATGAAGAAACAGGGAAAACAGATGATTATTCTGCTGATTGTACTGGTGTTGCTTCTGGGCGGTTATCTGGGCCTTCGTTGGTATAATGAGGTGCAGAGTACAAAAACGGTGGAAGAAGAGGTAGATTATATCATATCTCTGGAAGAAGGCTCTGTCATCAAATATACTTTTGAATATGAGGGGACGGAATATACTTGTGAGAAAAAGGATGACACCTGGTACTATACAGGCGATCCGGAGCTTACACTCAATCAGTTCTATCTGACCAATATTGCAAGTAAAATGGAAAAGATAATTGCCAAGGATACCATCTCCGATGTGACCGATATGGAGCAGTATGGTCTGGCGAAACCCACGAGAACCTTCTCTTTTGAAACAGCAACAGAGCGCTATGAATTTTATGTGGGTGATTCTAATTCTTTTACCAAAATGTACTATATCTGTAAGCCGGGTGAAAATACAGTATATATAGTAGACGCAGCGGTTATTACCAGCATGAATGTGGATGTGAAGGAAATCGTGGTGGAAGAGTAGAGTGCGGAGACTGAGGCCACAAAATCCTAGACAGGCACCACAGAATCGAAGGCCGATTAAGCTTCTCAAATGATAATGCACATTCTGAAGAAAGAGATCATATACTATAAAGACGATGCTTAGAAAAGAGCAATTATGTACATGAAATCTTTATTTTCTCAGAATCTGCGTGACGAAATGTCTGATATGACGCGGTCTAATACGGGTGAAGGTGCAGCTGTCATGCCGGGAGAGGCCATAAATGGAGGCAACATGCGAAACATGCCCACCATTCCTCTCCCCAATCCCGGTGAAGGTGGTGCCGTAAATGGAGGAACCGGCGGTTCCATGGGTGGCCAGGATGGTTCCATGGGAGGGAATCAGAATGGCTCTATGGGTGGTAACCAGAATCAGCCTATGCAACCCGAAACCGGACAGAATCGTCCGGTAACACCACTGCCCAACCCTGGTGAAGGCGGTCCTGTATTCCCGGGTATCGGTGGCGGTATGGGCAATCGCCCTGTAACGCCGCTTCCCAACGTAGGGGAAGGTGGCCCGGTATTTCCCGGTTCTAACAGTGGCATGCAAGGCGGAAGTGGTGGCATGGGTGGCTTGAATATTCCTGCGATAATCGGAACCATCATTACTTCATTCCCCAGACCAAGTGCTCCGTGCCGTTTCTGCGCCAATCAGAATCAGACCTTCGGCAATGTGCGTTTCTTGAATGCAGCAAGTAATTACAATCCCTTCCGGGTATATGTAAATGACCAGTTATTTGTGTCACAGCTGAATTTCTCAGAGGTGACCTCTTATGAAAAGGTGCCCAACGGTTATCAGATCGTTACGGTCATGGGTGACAACCAATATATCTATATTCAGAAGCCCATTATGGTACCCAGAGACGGGTCCATCACCGTGGCCATCTGCAATACTGAAAACGGCCTTGACTTGTTTGTGGTGAATGACAGCTCCTGCACAAAGAGCAACTACCTGGCCTGTATGAGAGTCTGCAATCTGTCCTTCAACAGTGGCCCTTTGAGCGTAGTGGTAGGCAATAATGATGTGCAGTTCATGAATGTAAATTATCAGGAAGTTACCAATTTCAGGGTAATTGCGCCTGCCAACTATCTGTTCTATGTGGTGAATAATAACCGGAATATCATTCTGTCATCCAGCCTGGATGTGAAAGTGGATGTAAGCTACACCATGTATCTGTTCAATTGGAATATCTCATCACCGGACGCTATCACAGTGTTGATCGTAGAAGAACGTTAACGAAAATCATAAAAAATAAAGCTCCAATCCGCTGCGGAAATCAGCGTGGTTGGAGCTTTTGTTACTTTACCAGCTTGGGCTTCATAGAAACCTGATATTCTCTGGGCGTCATGCCGATTTTTTTCTTAAATTGCCGGTAAAAATGAATCTCGTTGGAGTATCCGCTCATGAGTGCGATCTGTTCTAGGGTTAATGTAGTATTGGTGTAAAATTCTTGTAAGGCTGAGACTGCATGGTGAGCCTGAGCGCCTGGAGCTTGGAGGCATAAGGACTGTAAGCCCCCGGTCTGTGCGAATCTTCAATCTCCTGAAGCAGTTTATTCAACACAACCTGAAAAAGCATGGAGATATTCTGATCCCGGTATTTAACGTCCGCATAGCTTTTCTCCCATATAATGTGCTGTATGTGCTGTGCATACAGCAGACCGTCGTTTTTGTACTCGCTATCCAGGGCGGAATATTGGTAGGGAACACCGGCCTGGATAATAGAAAGGACTTGGGAATAAATCCTTTTCTTTCAGTTCTTTTTGGGAGCTAAAGGTGCTTGAAAAGCATTACAATATAATAATTACAAAATTATAAAAATAATCAATGAGAAAGTTTTTGATTTTTTTACAAAGTTTTAGTGGAAATGTTAAGCGTTTGGGGTTATTATAGTTATAAGGAATATTTTACGAGTAAGATGAGGTGGAACATGAGGAACTATAAAGAATTATATCTTGCAGGTGAGATTGCCTTTGAAGCAATCGATGATTATAGCTATGAGTGGGGAATGAGTGATGATGAGAGGACGTTGGCTCAGTATCTGGGATTAAATGCGGAGGAAGAGGATGCCTGGGTAAGCGTGGGGGAAGATGCTTTGCGGGAGCTTCTTGACAGACAAAAAGTAGAAAAGGGAATGAATGAGATTTTATGAGGATTGAGAAAATCGATGACAAGACGATGAAGTGCTTTCTCAGTAAGGAAGAGCTGGAAGAGTATGATATCAGTTATAAAGACTTTATATTAAGAAGTGACAAAGCCAGGGAAGTGATGGAGGATATCATGAATCAGGCAGAGGAAGAGGTGGGATTCAAACCGCCGCAGTTTGCCTTGGAACTACAGATCATGGTGCTGCCGGATCAGGGTATGATTTTGATCTTTTCAGAGAAGACACCGGAGGATCTTAAGAATGCCAAGGGTGTGATGGAGTGCCTTGGCATGATTAAAGACACGTTGGGATTAAAGGATGAGGATATCTCCAAGGCACTGGGAATGGCAGCTGCCGGCAAGGAGGGCAAGCAACCGGATGTGGACCCTTCCAAGCCCGGCAAATCAAAAGAACTGAAAGAAGTGGCAGAGTCGGTGGTGACTTTTGCAGTGTTTGCTTTTCATAGCATCAGCGATATCTGTAACTATGCGCGGATGCTTCCGGGGAATCTGCGGGTGAAGAGTGAGTTGTATCAGATGGATGGCGTATACTATCTGTTCCTGGATAAAGGATCAGCTTCCTATGAGCGTTATAGCAGGGCCTGTATAAGGGCGTTGGAATTTGGCAGCCTGTATACAGCAGAGGAGAGTCTGATAGAACATATCAGAGAGCATGGGGAGTGTCTGATTGCCGACCATGCTGTGAAGAAAATGCGGTTATAGTGAGGTAAGAATGTGATTTACACAGTGACTTTTAATCCTTCGCTGGATTATTTCGTGACAGTAGATGATTTTAAGCTGGGCAGGACCAACCGAACCATGACAGAGAGCATGATGCCCGGCGGTAAAGGGATTAACGTGTCCGCAGTATTGCACAATCTGGGTATTGCCACCACTGCACTGGGATTCATCGCCGGATTTACAGGAGAAGAGATCCGCAGGAAGGCTATGGAAATGGGCTTTGGCTGTGAGTTTATCGATGTAGAGCATGGATATTCCAGAATTAATATGAAGCTGAAGGATTATGATGGTACTGAGATCAATGGCAAAGGTCCGGATATCAGTACAGAAACCCTTGACCGGCTGCTTCTGAGACTGGATCATCTGAAAGAGGGAGATGGACTGGTGCTGGCAGGAAGCATCCCCGGCAGTATTCCGGCTTCCATTTACCGGGATATCATGGAGCGGTTACAAGGCAGAGGTATTCTCTTTGTGGTAGATGCCACCGGAGACCTTCTGATGAATGTGCTGGAATATCATCCTTTTCTGATCAAACCCAATCACCACGAATTGGGTGAAATCTTCGGCGTGGAGCTTAGGAGCCGGGAGGATGTGGTGCCATATGCCGGGAAACTACAGGAGAAAGGTGCCCGTAATGTGTTGGTATCCATGTCCGGCCAGGGAGCCGTATTGGCAGCTGAAGATGGGCAAGTGTATATGCTGCCCGCTCCTGAGGGCAGACTGATCAATGCTGTGGGCGCAGGAGATTCCATGGTGGCAGGTTTTCTGGCGGGGTGGATGCAGCAAAAGGACTATGGGCATGCGTTCCGTTTGGGCGTGGCAGCAGGAAGTGCCACTGCATTTTCGGACCTTCTGGCCACCCGGGAGGACATACAGCGGGTATATGATAAAATCGGGGATTAATGCCGTGATAGCACAGCGTAAGCGGACAGTGTATGAGTAGGTGTAAAATGCAAGTATATCAGGGTAAAAGTGTATATGAAGGAATTGTCATAGGCAGGATTCAAATCTATCAGAAAAAAGAACAACAGGTAAAACCTAATTACGTAACAGATGTGGCGGGTGAACACAGACGTTTAGAAGCAGCTGTCAATGAGGTTACAACCCAGCTTACCAAACTGCATGAAAAGGCAAAGGCAGAACTGGGAGAGGAAGATGCCGCTATTTTTGAAATGCATCTGCTGTTGGTTAAAGATGCAGATTATTTGGGCTTTATTGAAAAAGTGATACAGACACAAATGGTCAATGCAGAATATGCGGTGGCGGTAGCAGCAGAATATTTCATTGCCAGGTTTTCAGCCATGGATGATGAATATATGAAAGAAAGAGCGGCAGATGTAAGAGATGTATCAGATCATCTGTTGGCCGTCTTAACCAGCCACAGTAAGGGCGTGCCTGCAAGTATGGGCAGATTGTGTGATGCTTTGAAAGCAGACCGGGAGCCGGTGATCATCCTAGCGGATGACCTGGCGCCCAGCCAGACCATGCAGCTTGACAGAGAGAAAGTACTGGCCTTTGTGACAGTATATGGTTCGGTCAATTCTCATACAGCCATTCTGGCCAGAACCATGAATATTCCGGCACTGGTGGGTACATGCCTGATATCCGGGGAAACCGAAAAAGGGCAAAGCCCCCACAATGTAGCAGGTGCTTTGTGGATGGATGGTCATTTGGCCATAGTAGACGGGGATAGCGGCTGTCTTTATGTGGATCCGGACCCTAAGACCAGGCAGTGCATGGAAGCAAAGCTTGCAATGCAGCAAGAGAAGAAAGCACTGCTGCTTGCGCTAAAGGGAAAAGAGACCATCACCTTAGGTGGCTGTAAGATCAACATCTGCGCCAATATCGGAGGTCTTTCGGACTTGCAGCAGGCCGTACAAAATGATGCAGAAGGAATCGGCCTTTTCCGCAGTGAATGTCTATATCTGGAAAAGGATACCCACCCTACCGAAGAGGAACAGTTCGAACGATACAAAACAGTGGTGGAGTCAATGGAAGGTAAGCAGGTGATCATCCGCACATTAGATATAGGAGCAGATAAGCAGCTTAACTACATAGGTCTGACCAAAGAGGACAATCCCGCCTTAGGTTGCCGCGCCATCAGAGCCTGCCTGAAACATCCTGAAATATTCAAGACACAGCTGCGGGCCCTCTTTCGCGCAGGTGTTTACGGAAAACTTGCTGTTATGTACCCAATGATCACTTCCCTGCAGGAAGTGCATCAGATTAAAACACTGACGGAACAGGTAAAAGCAGAGCTTGCAGCGGAAGGTATCGCATATGCCCACATAGAACAGGGTATCATGATCGAGACCCCCGCGGCTGCCATGATCAGTGATCTACTGGCCAAGGAAGTGGATTTCTTCAGTATTGGCACCAATGACCTGGCCCAATACACCCTGGCAATTGATCGGCAAAATGGTGAATTGGATGAATTCTACGATGCCCGTCATGAGGCCGTCCTGCGCATGATCCGCATGACTGTGGAAAATGCCCACAAAGCCGGAATCCGCTGTGGCGTCTGCGGTGAACTGGCAGCAGATCCGGCGATGACAGAATTTTTCTTAGATATCGGAGTGGAGGAATTGTCCGTTTCGCCGGCTATGATCTTGCCTCTTCGTAAGGTGGTAAGGGAGATGGAGAGATAATAGTTGTCAAAAACCTGTTAACAGGAAGTATAAAATGCAACCACTACTTGCGACGGCGGTGGTTGCTTTTTTGATGCTTCTTTTCCCTCTATTTTGATAAACAGAATTAGTGGATTATTTGACACAATATTCCAATTAGTGTATAATTAAAGTGTGATTAGGGAATTCCAAAGTGACATGTGCAAAGGAGGAGAGTAAGAATGGGTAGAGACATTTATGAACAAAATAGTCTGGTAACTTATTGGCGTAAAAAATTAAATTGGTATATGCATGAAGCCACTGATGAAGAGTATGATGAGGAGGAAATACTTGCGATCAAATCTATTCTGGATATTATGGAATATGAGGAACTGGATGAAAGTTATTATAACCCGGAAAAAGGCTTTGAACGTTTTAAAGAGACTTTAGACATTCGCATGAAGATCCAGGATGAGATGCAGAGAACAAGAGAGAAAGCATCTTCTGGGAGACGCGTTACATTCAGAAGCAATGGATTCCGTAAAGTTGTTATGGCTGCCTCATTGGTGTTAACATTGGTGATCGGCGGGACGGTTGGTGCTTATGCGCAGAAGGAAGGAGTTTTCAGTAAGATCAAAGATAATACAGAAGAATTGCAGGCTGCGGTTTATCCGCTTGGTGGTGCTGTAAATAGTTCGGAAATTTTTGAAGAATTAGAAAAGATTCCAATGAAATATTTAAACTATATATGGACACCGACAGGTATCCAGGATAATGTAAAATTGAATACGATAGAAGTAATACAAGAGGAAGCCGCGATAAATATAAAGTGTAAATACTTTGATCAAGAGACAAGGCAATTTGTCAATGTTACAAAAAAGACTTTTGTTGATAAGGTGGCCATTATTAACAGCATATATGATGGTTTTGAAGTGTACATGGATAAACAGTATGATTCTATTGAAGTTCAGTATTTAAAAAAAATAAACAAAGACTTTACAGAATATATTGCTTTGTTTGTTGATAAAAGTAGTATGTATATACTAAATAGTAATTGTGACTTTAGAACAATAGAAAACATTATTTCACAAAATATAGAAGAGGGTAATTTATGATAAATGTAACTTTTATAATGCGGCATAGATATACAAGATATAACGCTTAGTGGGAGAATGATCATGAAATTACTTAAGAAAATCACATGTGCTCTATTAACTGTAATCTTACTTAATGCTTCCTTGCCTATGACGGTTTTCGCAGCAGAAGAATCGAATGTTGAGGTATTGGAAGCAACTGTGACAGTCTGTGAAGTGCCAATTTTTGAAGGTGCATCTCCAAGGTCAACCACTTTCATAGATACGTCAATTGATGTGTTTTTTGAAACGGATGGCATGCACATTGCTATTTATACTGGTACGAACTTAACATCATCTGTTATAGGAGTAAAAGACATTAAAATTCAAAAAAAAGGCTTATTTGGTATATGGACGACGGTGGCTACCGCGACAGGTGGAGAAGCATATAATGTGAGTATGGTTGCGGTAAGTTTGGTGTTTGGCGGAGCTGTTGAGGGTGAGACTTACAGAGTTTGTTGTACTCATTATGGAAATGTTGATGAATACAGAGAACTGTATCATGAAACAAGTGGTATTACTTGTGCATATTAAAAAGTTTGAGGGTAACTGGAGAGAATCCGGTTACCCTTTTTTGAACCATGCAAAATTATAAGAAGCATTTTAAAGTCTATGATATAAAAATATTGGAAAAAGTACTTCTCAATCTTGACAAGACAACAAATTTGTTGTATCCCATATATAGGAATAAGAGAGGAACTAAAGAACATGAATCGCACATTTATAGAAGTGCCGATATTTACCGGAAAGTGGGAAAAATTAGGGTTGACCGATGATAATTTAAGAGATTTACAGAAAGTTTTATTAGAAAATCCGAAGTCTGGTGATGCAATACAAGGCACTGGTGGTCTGAGGAGGAATGACGATGAGCAAATTCTTTGATGAGACCATGCAAGGGTTATTGGAAGCTGTGGCTATTGACAAAGGCGAAATTCCTCTTATTGAAAAGGAAAGTATGCCAGCATCTACTTTTATGGCTGCCGATATGGAAAAGAAATTGATAGACGAGATAGTTCAGATAAGGAAAGAACAGAATATGTCTCAAAGTAAATTGGCAGAACTTACAGGAAATAAGCAACAAGCAATATCAAGAACAGAAAATAAGGAGCATAGTCCATCACTTAAATTGTTTTATAGTTTGGTCAATGCTTTGGGGTATGATTTAAATGAACAAATAAGATCAACTAACGACACATAAGGAAGTAATTTGAAAATACATCTTAATACAATTTTATGGGCGTTGCAAAGGCGGAAAGACAGCGTAGAAGGCAGAAATGCTTTTTGCGCTGTCTTTCTTTGTGTCTAAAAAACAAAATCGCTCACGCACCTGCTGCCAAGCGGCAAACTCAACTCTTATCTTGCCGATATCAACGAGCAGGCAGATGATATGTATTTTCGGCTTGTAAATTAGATGGCAGAACGTGACTTTTTTACTGCTATTGACAAACTGACTCTCTGGAGATATAATACAAACAGATAACTCTTGAGAGATACTGAGAGGAGATTTATTATGAGTAAGATTGTTTTATATCACGGTTCAAATGAAAAAATTGAAAAGCCTCTTTTCGGCAAAGGCAAGGTTTATAATGATTATGGCCAGGGCTTTTATTGTACTGAACATATAGAACTTGCAAAGGAATGGTCTTGTAATGAAGGTGTGGATGGTTTTGCGAACACATATGAGTTTGACACATCCGGTTTGAAGATTTTAAATTTATCTTCAGAAGAATATACCATTCTTCATTGGCTTGCTCTGCTTATGGCAAATCGTCGTTTCCGTGTGTCAACTCCTGTTATGCGCAGGGGGATTCAGTGGTTGAAGGATCATTTTTTAGTTGATATCAGCGAATATGATTTGGTTATCGGTTACCGTGCAGATGATTCTTATTTTTCGTTCGCAAGAGCCTTTATAAGCAACGAAATATCTTTGAGTCAGTTAAACTATGCAATGAGGCTCGGCAAACTTGGTGAGCAATATGTTTTAAAAACCGAAAAAGCATTTAATCAATTAGTGTTCAAATCTGCTGAATTGGCAGATAATACTATTTACTATGCTCGCAGAAAGATGAGAGATGATGGAGCTCGTAATGCTTTCTTTGCAGAACTTGAAAAAGAAGATGTTAACGGTATTTATATGAGAGATATTATCAAGGAGGAAATGACAAGTGATGATGTACGCTTACGATGAGATATATCTTAATGATGCTATGAGAAACCTTGGTGAAGCGTTTGATTATTCCGCAACTGTCTTGAATATCCCTATGGATGATTTTCTTGATATGTTTATTATAAGCGGTATTGCAGAACAATTTGCCGGTGGTGTTCCGAAGTTCGTATCGGGTCTTTCGGGAACAGAGCTTGTATGGGAAGTTTTAAATCGTACAAAGAAAAATACTGATTTGTCTGCACCTCAGACTGAATATGACTACTCACCTGAATATTGGTGCGGTTGGATACTTGCGTTTTATCAATGGAATACAGGAAAAAGTTTTAAGGAAATAAAAAAATACCTGCCAATGAGTGAGATTTATAAGTTATACCCCACTTTGCACGAAGCCTCGGAGGAAAAGTTTGTTGATATAGCAAATTCTATACTTGAACGCAAAAACTTACCTACAAAATTACAAACAGTACGCAAGGCAATCGGACTTTCGCAAAAAGGGCTGTCTGAAAAATCAGGGGTAACACTCCGAATGATTCAGCAATATGAACAGCGAGCAAAGGATATAAACAAGGCAACTGCAAGTAACTTGTTTGCATTAGCTGGGGCGCTCGGTTGTAAAGCAGAGGATTTATTAGAATAACGAGGAGAAACAGAAATGAGAGTTGGCTTGATAGTATTATTTTAGATGTAAATGGGACATCTGCTACCGGATATAAAAATAAATAATATGTAGTAAAAAACCTCCACATATTATTGACGTACGCACTTGCGTACGCTACAATATAAGCAGAGGGAAGATGATTCCATGAATGCTATTAGTGTAACAAGAGCAAGAGATAATATTTATCAGTTGATTGCAGATGTGAATATTCAAAAGAGCCACTATCAGAGGGCCAGATTTATGACCCGGAAGAGGAGTGGTAAATGTATCTGATCAGATTTGGTAAACAAGCTGAAAAAGACAAAAAACTGTTAAAAGGAGCGGGCTTAGATAAAAAAGCTAAAGAGCTGTTGAACATTGTGTCTGTTAATCCGTTCCAGAATCCACCACCATATGAGGGATTGGTTGGTAATCTGGCAGGATTCTATTCCAGACGGATAAATTTGCAACATAGACTGGTTTATGAGGTGTTTAATGAGCCGGTTGAAGAGGCAGGAATAGTCTATGAGGGAACTGTTAGAGTGGTTCGCATGTGGAATGTCTATACCACTTACGGAAAAGCAAGAGGTTAAATTTAGTTTTAAATACTCCCCGTACATGAACATAATAAAAGGGTCACTAATGATTTTTGATATAATTTAAGTAAACAAATTGAATTTGTGTGAGGAGTATAATTTTTGACGGAAGGAGGAACTGTATGTTAGGTGCAATTATTGTTTTATTAATTCGAGGTTTGATTTGGGGATTTGCCACACAGGCCATTATTGAGAATAAAGGGTATAGTGAAAACTGGTTTTGGTGGGGATTCTTTTTTGGAATCATTGCAATGTTGGTTGCGTTATCTAAACCTGCAGTGCCAGCCTATGATTTTTCTGATATTGGGTTATTTTCGGAGGAAAAAAACAAAACATATGTAAGAAGCATGGTAGAGACAGGCGGTTGGCAATGCCATTTTTGCAATAGGGCAAATCCCTCGTACACAGGAACTTGTGCATGTGGAAGAACAAAAGAGGATACACTTGCTTTTGAAGCCGCTAAAATTGAACAGATGAAAAAAGCAGAGTGCAAAAATAGCGAAGAGGATTCTCTGGATAAGATAAAGAAATTAAAAGAATTATTGGATATTGGAGCTCTGACACAAGAGGAATTTGATGAGAAAAAGAAAGAATTCCTTTTATAATGGCATTAGAGAAGAAACCAGTTCATAAAGTACAACACACTCGGTGCAAATAGAAAAAACACCAGACTCTCAAAGAATCCGATGTTTATGCTTGCTTCATAAAGTCGATGCGACAGGATTCGAACCTGCGACCTCTACGTCCCGAACGTAGCGCTCTACCAAGCTGAGCCACGCATCGATGCAACATTTAGATAATACACAAAAAACTGCCCTTTGTCAAGAGATTCTGCTTGACTTTTTATAAAAATATGATATAGTTCTAAATGCAAATGAGTTGTAAGTGTATTTAGAGCTATTTTTTTAGAAAGGATATTCCGATGTTGCATATTATAGAACATAGTCTTTTGGACAGCCTCAAGCTGGTTCCTTTTTTGTTTTTGACATATCTTTCCATGGAATGTCTGGAGCATAAGGCTGGGGCAAAGGTGCAAAAGATTATTGGTAAAGCCGGGAAATGGGGGCCTGTTGCAGGTGGTATCTTAGGAGCTGTGCCCCAGTGTGGCTTTTCGGCAGCTGCGTCAAATCTGTATGCCGGGCGGGTGATTACTCTGGGCACGCTCTTAGCAGTATTTCTCTCTACTTCCGACGAGATGTTGCCTATTCTCATATCAGAGAAGGCGGAGCCGGTTTTGATTGGCAAGATTCTGCTTTTGAAAGTGGCGATCGGCATGGCAGGCGGATTTGTGATCGATCTGACCATGGGCAGGAAACGTCAGCAGGAGCATTCCCATATTCGTGAAATGTGTGAACAGGAGAATTGTCATTGCGAAGAAGGGATTGTTCGTTCTGCGGTGAATCATACGCTTAGGATTACTTTCTTCATTCTGTTGATTACATTTCTGTTAAACCTGGTGCTACATTTTGGTGGGGAGGATATGATCGCCGGACTGCTTCGTGACCGCCCGATTATTGGACCCATGGTTGCCGGACTGGTAGGTCTGATTCCTAATTGTGCTTCTTCTGTGGTAATTACTCAGCTTTACCTGCAGGGTGCCATGAGCTTTGGCACCATGATGGCCGGGCTTTTAGTGGGTGCCGGAGTGGGTGTATTGGTTCTTTGCAGAGTCAATCATGACAAAAGGGAGAATTTGAAGATTATTGGCATCCTTTATGGATTTGGTGTGGTGGCGGGAATGTTGATTCGATGATAAAAAATAA
>JAFYSG010000102.1 GCA_017559435.1 Lachnospiraceae bacterium | reverse complement strand
CTGAATCAGGCTCTGGTAATCGCACTTTGCGGAATTATCAATAACTTTATCCCGGCGATCCCTATCATTGGTTGGATTGCTTCTCCTATCATTGGTATCTTTATCATTGTATGTATTGTGATCGGTATCATCGCTGCTGTAAAGGATGAAGAAAAAGAAGTTCCTATTATTGGAAGTATTAAGATTTTAAAATAAGCTTGCATTATTGGGAAAATAAAAACAGCCTGCTTTTCTTACAAAAGAGAAGCGGGCTGTTTTGGGTTACTCATTTTATTAATCGCTGATCAGGTCTTCTTCCTGAGGTTCCTCACCATGCATGTATATTAGAATTAGTTGAATACGTTTATAAGCTCTCTTATAATTCTTGTATGCGTAATCGCTCATAGCCTGATCAAAGGTATTGTTGGCATATGCTTTGGCATAAGAATCGGCTGCCTCGGACATGTATTTACTTGCTTCATCTGATAATTCTTCCAGATATTTGAATTCTTCCGGAAACTCCAATGCTGCCAGTGCTTTAAACTGTTGATCCATTTGGTCCATATAAACGATTAATTGGTCACTTGCATTTTCTGATTTGGCATCTATATTGTTGATGGCTGTATCAAGAGTAGATAAATTTATACAAAAATTTTCAAAATTTACTTTGAATTTAGCCAGTTCCGGATCCTCTCCACAAGCGGTCAGTAACAATACAATTAACAGTGTCGTAAGTACAAGGATAACTTTCTTATTCAAAACAATCCCTCCATAGTGTGTTCTGGTAATGTTCAGCTCCTTTTGTAAATATTACCGGTGCTGAACTGTTTGTATTAAAATATCACATTTTTTTGTTTTTTTCAACTTATTTAGGAAAAGTGTTACAAAATTATAATTTGAGGTTGATTTTTTTCCCCAAAAGTGTTTACATATATAAAAGAGTTGTGAGGTGTATGATCATGAATAAATTAGAATTTCAGGAATATATAAAACAAGAAATACGATATCTTGATGGAGCAACCGGCTCCAATCTGATAAAATCCGGTATGCCTACCGGTGTGTGTCCGGAGCAATGGATCTTAGAACATAGAGACGTGTGTCTGAATCTGCAAAAACAGTATGTGGCAGCCGGAACCGATATTTTATATTGTCCTACCTTTTCCGGTAATAGGGTAAAACTTTCAGAATATCATCTGGAAGAACATATGGAAGAGTTGATCACACAGCTGGTGGGTATTTCCAAAGAAGCTGCAGCAAGTACGGATAGAAGAGTATTGATCGCCGGTGACCTGACAATGACAGGCAGACAACTGATTCCCATGGGGACCATGGAGCTGGAGGAACTGATAACTATCTATAAGGAACAGATCTGCTACCTGGAAAAAGCAGGTGTGGATCTTTTGGTGGTGGAAACCATGATGAGTCTGCAGGAGGCCAGAGCTGCCTTGATCGCAGCAAAAGAAGTGTCTGCGCTTCCTGTTATGGTTACCATGACCTTTGAAAAAGATGGGCGTACACTGTTTGGCACGGATGCTCTCACTGCTGCCATTGTTTTGGAGAAGTTGGGTGCTGCGGCAATCGGAGCAAACTGTTCCACAGGTCCGGCAAAGATGCGGGATATCATCCGTACCATGGCACAGTCTGTAAGTATACCTGTGATCGCCAAGCCCAATGCCGGTCTGCCTTATACAGACGATCAGGGTAATACTTGTTATAGTATGGATGCAGAGCAGTTTTCGGAGGAGATGGTATTACTTATAGAAGCCGGTGCTTCCATACTGGGTGGTTGTTGCGGAACAACGCCTGAATATATCCGGTTGTTGAAGTCTGCTGCCCAGAACAGAAACCCCTTTACTCCCGTAAAATCACCTGTCAGATATTTGACTTCTGAACAAATGACGGTCTCTTTTTCCCTTGACCAAAGTTTTCTTATCGTGGGAGAGAGAATCAATCCTACCGGTAAGAAGGCATTTCAGGCAAGTCTTAGGGAAGGCAGTCTTGATATGGTAAGACGTTTTGCTGAAGAGCAGGAAGCCTGTGGTGCACAGATTTTGGATGTAAATATGGGAATGAGCGGTATTAACGAGAAAGAGATGATGATACAGGCTATCAGGGAAGTAAGCAGTGTTACCAATCTCCCCCTTTCTTTAGATTCCAGTCATGTGGAAGTGCTGGAAGAGGCGCTGAGACAGTATCCCGGCAGAGCTTTGATCAATTCCATTTCTCTGGAGACCGAGAAGTTTGAAAAGCTTTTACCGTTGGCAGCCAAGTATGGCGCTATGTTTATCCTGCTGCCCCTGTCGGATAAAGGTCTCCCGGAAAATCTGGAAGAAAAGAAAGAGATCATTCAAAAAATCGTAAACAGGGCACTTGAGCTTGGTCTGACCAAGGAGGATATCATTGTAGATGGACTTGTTACCACCATCGGTGCCAATAAGAAGGCAGCACTGGAGACTTTGGAGACCATACGTTATTGTAAAGAGCTGGGACTGGCAACCATATGCGGACTTTCTAATATATCCTTTGGAATGCCGGAGCGTAGTTACATAAATACTGCCTTCCTGACACTTGCTATTTCAGCAGGACTTACCATGGCTATTGCCAATCCCTCTCAGGAACTGTTGGTCAGCTGCGCATTGGCTACAGATCTGCTTTTAAATAAAGAGGAGGCAGATATCAGATATATTGAATATATTTCGGCTATGAAAGAAAAGCAAGCACCTCATATTTTACAGGAACAGCATAGCGCATCACCCCAATCTGAGGATGTATGTCAGCTTCTTCATAAAGCAGTGGTAAAAGGTGACCGAAAGGGAATCATTGCACTTACACAGAAAGCAATAGATCAGGGAGAAGACCCTTCTAAACTTTTAAATCAAGGCCTTCTTCCGGCGATCAATCTGGTGGGAGAGTATTTTGACAAGGGAACTTATTTCCTGCCCCAGCTCATCGCCAGTGCAGAAACCATGAAAAATGCCATTAGTATTCTGGAACCGCTTTTATTAAAGGAAACTGATACTTCAAATATGCCTGTTGTTGTCATGGCTACCGTAGAAGGGGATATCCACGATATTGGTAAGAATCTGGTAACCTTGATGCTGAAAAATTATGGTTTCAAAGTCATCGATCTGGGAAAAGATGTTCCGGCCGAAAGAATCATCCAAACTGCCAGAGAATACAATGCAGCAATCATAGGACTTTCTGCGCTTATGACCACAACCATGCAGCGCATGGGTGAAGTTCTTGCTTTGGTAAAGCAAGAAGAGTTGTCCTGTAAAGTCATGATCGGCGGCGCTGTGATCACCAAAGAATATGCAGAAGAAATCGGAGCAGATGGCTATGCCGGGGATGCTGCAGAGGCCGTAAAGGTGGCAATGAAGTTGGTTCAAACAAAATAACCGTAAAAATTATAAAAATTAATACTTGCACGTTTATGCTTTAATGTGGTAAAATGTTGAACTATAGTTTAGTGAACGAAAGGGAGGATCATATATGATAGGTGCAGATGCCATAATCAAATGTCTGGAAGCCGAAGGAGTGGACGTTGTATTCGGTTATCCCGGTGTTGCAATCTGTCCGTTTTATAATAGCATACTGGAATCCGACATTCGTACGATTCTGATCCGTACAGAACAGAACGCAGCCCACGCCGCAAGCGGACTGGCCAGAGTAACGGGTAAGCCCGGAGTCTGTGCGGTTACATCCGGTCCGGGTGCAACCAATGTGATAACAGGTATCGCCACTGCTTTTGCAGACAGTATTCCGCTGATCTGTATCACCGGTCAGGTGAACAGCGAGCTTTTGGGAAGCGATGTATTCCAGGAAGCAGACATCACCGGTGCAGTAGAGTCCTTTGTAAAATATAGTTACCTTGTAAAAAATGTTAACGATATTCCCCGGGTATTTAAGGAGGCTTTCCACATTGCCAACACAGGCCGTAAAGGACCTGTTTTGATCGATATCCCCATTGATATCCAGAATGCGGTGATCAGTAAATTTAAATATCCCGAAGAGATTAATATGCGCACCTACAAGCCCACCGTTAAAGGGCATGCTGTGCAGATCAAGAAGGTGATCCGTGAGCTGGAGAAAGCCGAAAGGCCTATTATCTGTGTAGGCGGCGGTGTGATCCTTAGCCATGCAGAAGAAGAAATCCGTGCTTTTGCTGAGAAGTATCAGGTTCCGGTTGTGTCTACCATGATGGGTATCGGCGTAATGCCTTCTGAGCATCCGTTATACTTTGGCATGGTAGGAAACAGTGGAAGACCTTGTGCCAATCGTGCCATGAATGAATCAGATTTGTTGATCATGGTAGGAGCAAGAGTGGCAGACCGTGCAGTGAGTCAGCCCGACCTGATCACACAGAATAAAGTGCTGGTACATATTGATGTGGACCCTGCTGAAATTGGAAAGAATGCAGGACCTACAATCCCTCTTGTAGGAGATGCCAAATGTATCTTTCAAGATATTGCAAAGGAAGAAATCGACGGCAGCCATGATGCCTGGGTAGAGACTTTAAAAGAATATCGTATTGCCATGGAAAGAAAGCGTAAGCCAGACCCCGCATATGTGGATCCGGCTGCCTTTATAGATCTGTTATCCCGCAAGATGCAGGATGATGCCATATACGTAGCTGATGTAGGGCAGAACCAGATCTGGTCATGTACCTATCATATTGTAAAGCAAGGAAAATTCTTAACCTCCGGCGGTATGGGAACCATGGGCTACTCTATTCCGGCAGCCATGGGAGCAAAGGTGGCAGCACCAAATCGTCAGGTCATAGCAGTCTGCGGAGATGGTTCGTTCCAGATGTCCATGATGGAGCTGGCTACCATGAGACAGCACAATATTCCGGTGAAGATCATCGTCATGAAGAACAATTATCTGGGAATGGTAAGAGAGTATCAGCATTATTCTTATAAAGATAATTATTCTGTGGTGGATTTGTCCGGCAGTCCGGACCTTGAGATGATTGCGGCAGCTTACGGTATGAAGTTCCAGAGAGTTTTTGATATGAGTAATGCGTCCCTGGCAATTGATGAATTCCTTGCAAAGGATGAATCTGTCCTGATGGAATGTATCATTGATCCCATGGATTTGACGAAATAAGGAGGAACGGAAATGAACAGAAAAAGAATCTATTCTGTACTGGTAGAAAACCGCTCCGGTGTCCTCTGTAAGGTGGCCGGACTGTTCTCCAGAAGATGCTTTAACATTGACAGTCTTGCAGTGGGAGAGACCGATGATCCGGATGTATCCTGCATGACCATTGTCTCAAACGGCGATGACCGTACCATAGAACAGATTGAGAAGCAACTGAATAAGAAACTGGATGTTATCAAGGTTAAAACCTTTGATGAGAGCAAAAGTATCTGCCGGGAGCTGATGCTTGTAAAGATTAAATATAATAAAAACAATCGTCGTGAGATCATGGAAGTCTGCGAAATTATGCAGGCAAAGATCGTTGATATGTCCAAACACTTCATGATGATCCAGATATGCGATACACCTGAGCGCATTAAGCTTCTGCTTAACATGTTCCAGTCCATCAGTATCGTGGAAGTAGCACGTACAGGGACACTTGCTCTAATGAAATGCATGGAAAATGATGATTAAGGTTGACATTGGAACTTTATCTTGCTAAAATAACAAGGGTTGGAATGAATGCAAAGAGAGGTCTTAATTATGCAGAAGAAAGTTTTTCAATTGTTGGTAGACAATACGTCCGGAGTGTTGAGCCGGATATCCGGGTTGTTTTCCAGACGCGGTTATAATATTGAGAGTATTACGGCAGGAACTACCGAGGATCCCAGGTTTACCAGGATTACCATCGTGACCAGCGGTGATACGGCGATTTTGGAGCAGATCGAGAAGCAAGTGGGAAAACTGGTGGATGTTCGTGAAATTAAAGAATTGAAGCCCGACGAGAGTGTTTACAGAGAGCTGATTCTGATCAAGATCAAGGCTTGTGCAGAACAGCGCCAGGGTGTGATCGCAGTGACGGATATTTTCCGTGTAAAGATCATTGATGTATCAACGGATAGTCTGATCATCGAACTGACCGGTAATCAGAGTAAGATTGAGGCATTTATCAATCTGCTGGAAGGTTATGAGATTCTGGAAATTGCCAGAACCGGTATCGCAGGCCTTGGAAGAGGCAGTGAGAATGTTACATATTTAGAGTAATATTTG
>JAFYSG010000101.1 GCA_017559435.1 Lachnospiraceae bacterium | reverse complement strand
TATGTGATATGGAAGCTGGTGAACTTGTTCATGTCATTGAGAGGATACACGCAGAACAATCCAGTGTGGGGAAAGTTTTATCTAACTGAGACATTCTTCCGCCGATACTTGGTGTCTTTTCTACGATATCTACTTCATATCCCGCATCAGCAATGTCTAATGCTGTCTGGATACCGGCAATACCTCCGCCGATCACTAACGCACGTTTGGTAACACGGCTTTCACCGGGTTTTAAAGGTGCGTTTAGATTCACCTTTGCAATGGCTGCTCTGGCAAGGATCACTGCTTTCTCTGTAGCTTCCTCTATATTCTTATGGATCCAGGAGCAATGCTCACGAATATTAGCAATCTCTACCATATATGGATTCAGTCCGGCTCTTTCAGCAGCGTTTCTGAATGTAGTTTCATGCATACGGGGTGAACAGGAACATACAACAATTCCTGTAAGATTTTTTTCTTTGATGGCTTCTGCAATCTTAGCCTGTCCTGCTTCTGAACACATATACTGGTAGTCTTCTGCATGAACAACACCCGGCTCTAAAAGTGCCATTTCCGCCACTTTTTTCACGTCTACCGTAGCGGCAATGTTGCTTCCGCAGTGACAGACAAATACTCCTATTCTCTGCATATAACTTACCTCCTATATCTTCTGAATGCACTTACTAAGAGCTGCTGCGGAGTCTCCGGGTCAAGCAATTCCGGAATCTCATCGGGGGACAGATAATCTCCATCCTTTTCACGAACGACCATCTGCCTTGCTGCATCGATCAATTTACCCGGCTTTACATCTCTGGGACAGCGCTCCACACAAGCAAAGCATGAAAGACATTTCCAAAGGGATTTTGATTCCATTAAAGCTTCTATATCTCCGTTCTGTACATAAGATACAAATTGATGAGGTTTGATATCCATCTCGTTAAATGACGGACAGGTAGCAGAACATTTTCCGCATTTCATACATTTTAATGGATTCACACCACTGATCTGTTTGATCGTTTCAGCGTGGTTCTTAGCGGTACTCATTATTTTTCTACCTCCTCTTTTACTCCCAGTGCTTCAGCAAGTAACTCTGTGAAATAATATACCGGAAGTCTTCCTTCTGCGCTCTTATTTAAATTATACAGACACAAGGGGCAGGCTGTGATCAGCATCTGGGCCCCGAATCCTTCTGCACTGTCAACGATCTTGTGGCACATATTCTTTGCCATCTCTTTTTCTTTTAAAGAAATATATCCGCCACAGCATTCATTGCGGTAAGGATAAACCACAGGAGTTCCTCCTATAGCGCGGATAAAGTCTTCTATGATCGTTGGATTCTCCGGATTATCAAATTCTAAGATCTTTCCGGGACGAAGAAGCAGACAACCATAATACGCACCCATCTTCTTACCAGTAAGAGGGTTCACCACCTTCTCTTTGAGAGTCTCGAATCCTACTCTGTCACGAAGCACTTCCAAAAAATGAAGTACCTGTGTCTCCCCTGCATAAGGTTCCTCAAGCTGCATATAATTATTGGCCTTAAGACGGATATCACTTACATTCCTCATGTCATCATTCACACGCTTGATCACGTGATGACAAGCTGAACAAAGCGTAACCAGATCCTGTCCCTTTTGTTTCGCTGCATTAAGAGTACGGACGGAAGAAAGTTTTGAGGCAATCTCATCTGAGCCAAGAGGATAAACACCGCCACAACACTGCCATTCTTCAATCTCTTCCAATTCGAATCCCAGTGCTTTGGCAGACACTCTGGCATAAGCATCCAGATCTTTTGCCTTTGTTCTCAGGGTACACCCCGGATAATAGCTATACTTCATAACTGATCATTCTCCTCTGTATTTCCTTTATTGTGAAATAATTAACTTACTTGATTGAGAAAAAGGTACGCTTCATGAGTTACTTTTTACTCACTTCCACGTACCTAAAAGCGTTCCATTAGGGAATCGAACCCCAAATTTGTCCTTAGGAGGGACATGTTATATCCGTTTAACTAATGGAACAAAAGTACTGATTACCTATAATTGTTCCGGAAAATTAATCTTTCCCTGAAGCCATATGCTTCCTTTGAAACGGCGCCCCACTTGCGGCTCTCCGAATAAATCTATTATATTAATAGAAACATCAAATGTCAACTCATTACTGCAAATTTTTAATAAAAAAATTTGTTCACCGGTAATTTGATTGCTTATCAATTCTACTTGAAGAATTTCCCCTAGTACAGAATACTGATCACATTCCATACCATAAGGCATGAAATAAGTGTCCACCATGCTGTATACATCCTCTTTTTGAATGCGTTTGGAAATACTTGTGTACAGATCCATATCTTCCAGAGTTAAAGTCTCGATGGCATCCTCATCCCCCTTGCGTGCTGCCGCCAGAAGATGATTCCTTTCGGCACTTTCCTTTCTTACACGCTCTTTCTGAGATTCATTCTTCTGGATGGGCATGATGATCATACCACCGGTAGAAAGCCCGGTAAGTGTCAGGGAAGTACCTCTTACAGGTAACATCCCCATAGCTTTTGCCTTTACATAAGGAATCATATCTTGCAGGTAAAAGATTAAAGAAATACCTACTTTGACCTCATCACACATTCCTGCATAAGACTCCCTGGCCGCATGTCGTTCCACAGTCACATCTTCATTGGTGGTAACTTCATCACCTATCAGATAAGGATAATAATACTCATAGATAAACTTATCATCCTCATCAAATTCTCCACATACTGCAATACCCATACGGTCGGCGAAATTTCTGCAAAATTCTCCGATCATTATTCCTTCATTATTCATGGTATATGACCGTTCATCTGCGTTTAATACTACATCTGTCAATAGCTCTTTCAGTTTCTTTCTGTCGCTATATTCACTAAACCCAATAGCTCTCATATATTTATGCAAAAATTTCACCTCCCTTACCTGGTTTTCATACTCTTATTTCAAATATTCTTGACCACCCATATAAGGTCTCAATACCTCAGGAATTCTCACACTGCCATCAGCCTGCAGATTATTCTCCAGGAATGCAATCAGCATACGTGGAGGTGCTACTACAGTATTATTCAAAGTATGAGCAAAATATTTACCATTCTCACCATTTACACGGATTTTCAGTCTTCTTGCCTGTGCATCACCAAGATTAGAGCAGCTTCCCACTTCAAAATATTTCTTTTGTCTGGGTGACCACGCTTCCACATCAAAGGACTTCACCTTAAGATCAGCCAAATCTCCGGAACAGCACTCAAGAGTTCTCACCGGTATATCCAGTGAGCGGAACAGATCTACTGTATTCTGCCACAATTTATCAAACCACATCATAGAATCTTCCGGCTTACATACCACGATCATTTCCTGCTTTTCAAACTGATGGATACGATATACACCTCTCTCCTCAATGCCATGAGCACCCTTTTCCTTACGGAAGCAAGGAGAATAAGAAGTCAATGTCTGAGGCAGCTTCTCCTCCGGAATAATGGTATCAATAAATTTACCGATCATAGAATGCTCAGAGGTACCGATCAGATACAGATCCTCTCCCTCAATCTTATACATCATAGCATCCATCTCTGCAAAACTCATAACACCGGTCACCACATTACTACGGATCATAAAAGGAGGAATACAATAAGTAAACCCTCTGTTGATCATAAAATCTCTTGCATAAGAGATCACTGCAGAATGCAGCCTTGCAATGTCACCCATCAGATAATAAAAACCATTACCTGCCACCTTACCTGCACTATCCAGATCGATACCATTGAATTTTTCCATGATCTGTGTGTGATAAGGAATCTCAAAATCAGGTACTACCGGCTCACCATATTTGGTCACTTCTACATTTTCACTGTCATCCTTACCTACAGGTACAGAAGGATCGATAATATTCGGAATCATCATCATAATAGAAGTGATCTTCTCTTCCAACTCTGCTTCTTTGGCTTCCAGTTCTGCAAGACGCTTTGCACCGGCAGCCACTTCTGCCTTCTTAGCCTCAGCTTCTTCTCTCTTTCCCTGTGCCATCAACCCACCGATTTCCTTGGAAATCTTATTTCTTCTGGAACGCAGATCATCTGCCTCTTGCTTCGTTTTCCTGCTCTCTGCATCCAGTACGATCACTTCATCTACCATCGGCAGCTTGGAATCCTGGAACTTCTTCTTAATATTCTCTTTTACCACTTCAGGATTCTCTCTTAAAAATTTAATATCTATCATGATATTTTCCTCCATTCGGCTTATTTATCGTAACAGTTCAGGATAAACTGTTATATTATATCACTATTGCTCTCCTAATGCAATGGATAAAGCTTCTGCTTCTTCTGTTCCAAGGTCGATTGCACTTTCCCCGGCCTTGATTTCTTTTGTGTAAGAATAACATCCTTCTGTACTATGCACAGAATTTATAATAAATCCATTATTATTATCATCCAACATACATAAACAGAAACTGAGCTGTCCGCCCATCTGATGAAATGCATCGTATTTCACCAATCCCATCTTCTGAAAAGATAACTCCATTTTCTTTGTAAGTACCCTTATATTCTTTTTATTTTTTTCCGTACTGGCTTTTAGTAATTTATTATCTTCAAACAAATCAATAATATCCTGCTCCAGACTTTTTCCTTCTCTCCCTTTCATAAATCTGTCCAGGCGCTTTTTTAATTGTCTTGTTTTTACAAATAATACTACTACCAGAATCAGTAAAATCAGAATCATTATCAGTATTCCTAATAGAATATAAAAATCTGTATTCATTCTGTCTCCTTTGTAGTTTACCCTAATTGATTATCTCCAAAAGTCTGTCCAAATCATCATGATTGTAAAATTCTATTTCTATTTTACCTGCACCATTACCTTTTGGTGTCACAGTTACCTTAGTACTTAACTTCTGTTTTAATTTTTCACTGATATCGTTATAGATCAATTCTAATGCCTGATCTTCCTTCTTTTCTTTTACTTTAACAGGCTTGCTTAAATTCTTCACCAATTTTTCTACATCACGAACATTCATTTTTTCGTCAAAGATTTTTTGCGCAAGTGAATATTGTGTTTCATGATCTTCTACTGCAAGAAGAGCCCTGGCATGACCGGTAGTAATCATATCATCAATAAGCATCTGCTGTACATCATCACATAATTTCAAAAGTCTGATGGAATTAGTAACTGCAGCACGACTTTTGGATACTCTCTCAGCCACTTCGTCCTGCTTTAGATGAAATTCTGTCAATAATCTTTTATAAGCTTGTGCTTCTTCAATAGGATTCAAATCCTGTCTCTGAATATTTTCAATTAATGAAATCTCTACAATTTCCTGCTCTGTGTAATTTTTGATAATAACAGGAACCTCTTTTAATCCGGCGAGTTTAGATGCTCTCCATCTTCTTTCACCTGCAATAATTTCATAATGATCCTTCTTATCCTGTACCAGAATTGGTTGCAACAAACCATACTGCTTAATGGAATCCGCAAGCTCCTGTAAAGTATCTTCATCAAAATTTTTTCTTGGCTGTTCTCTGTTTGGTTCAATCATTGTGATCTTTACCATAGTTTCTGGTTCTTTTGTCTCAGGACTTTTTACTTCTTTTATTTTTTTATCTCCTACATTATTGGGTATTAGACTATCAAGTCCTTTCCCTAACCCTCTTGCTGCCATCTTGCTTTTCCTTTCGTTAACTGTTTTTCTGAATCAACTCTTCTGCCAATAACATGTACGCTTCGGCACCGGTAGACTTTGGATCATATAAGTTAATCGGCAGTCCATAACTAGGTGCTTCAGCCAGACGTATATTCCTTGGAATTAACGTCTTATAAATATGTTGATTTAAATTATCTTTTACATTTTCAACAACCTGAGCTGATAAATTGGTTCTGGAATCATACATGGTAAATACCACACCTTCCATTTCCAAATCCGGGTTCAATCTTTCTTTCACCAAATTTACTGTGTGAATAAGCTGACTTAATCCTTCTAATGCATAATACTCACATTGGATTGGTACCAATACACTATCCGCTGTTGTCATAGCATTGATGGTTAACATATTTAAAGAAGGCGGACAATCAATAACAATATAATCATAATTATCCTTTACATAATCTATTTCATTCCTTAAGATATATTC
>JAFYSG010000100.1 GCA_017559435.1 Lachnospiraceae bacterium | reverse complement strand
TCCACCGCCTACGACCAAAAATGGATCTACGGCCGGAATATTTATGAAAATATTGACTACCTGGTAGATACCATCTTTGCCAATTACCTGTCCCGCCCCGGAGTACGACAGCCCATTTTTACATCCTACTGTGACGGCCAGCGTGTCACCTGCTCCGGTTTAAGCCAGTGGGGTTCCAAATTCTTAGGAGATGAAGGCTACTCTGCCATTGACATTATCCATTACTATTATGGTAATGATATGTATATCAATACTGCTGAAGTCATATCCGGTGTGCCCTCCTCCTGGCCCGGATATGACCTGACCATCGGCGCTTCCGGTGATAAAGTCCGTCAGCTGCAGACCCAGTTAAACCGCATTGCCCGCAACTACCCCGCTATCCCTATGGTAGTGGCAGACGGCATCTACGGTCAGGCCACTGCTGATGCCGTTCGCACCTTCCAGGGCATCTTTAACCTGCCCCAGACAGGTGTCACCGATTATCCTACCTGGTACGAGGTATCAGAGATATTTGTGGGTGTGACCAGAATATCAGAACCGGAATAAACTGCCTTCATCAAGAAGATATACAAAACAGCCGGACGCAGACACCTTAATGCATTGCGTCCGGTTTAATAAAAATCCTTATATTTCCCCGGTGCCACCCCAAAGGTATTTTTAAAATTTCGAAGAAAAGAAGAATAATCGCAAAAACCTGCCTCCTGGTACACCTGTGTAATGCTTTTTCCCTCTCTTAATCTCTCACTTGCTTTAATCAGCCTCTTTGTATTAATAAACGTATGAACTGTCACCCCTGTCAATTCTTTGAATTTTCGCAGGAAATGATACTTACTCATGTGTACCTGCTCCGCCAGGGTCTCTACCAAAATCTGTTCACTGATATGGGCTTCAATATACTCTGATACTATTGCTACCATAGGGTCCTCCGGTATATCTTTTTCCGCAAACAGATTCTCCTTACGGGCACACAGAGCATTCAGATACACAAACAGTAAGCTTAGATAGCCTCTGTCCAAAACCGCTTTCGCTCCCGGCAGCTCCATGTCCATCATTTCAGACATGGCAAGTTTCATTAGGTATCCCCGCAACTGTTCTTCATAATATATGGGAAAATGGTAGGCACAGGAATCAGCATTGGCTCTTTTAAAACAAGTGCTCAGATCAGCCTCCCCATCTGACAGGCTTTGGAGCATCTGATCTGTGATCCACAAAATAATTCTTCTGGAATACTCATTTTTACCCAGAACATAGTGATATTTATGCATGACATTACAGTCTGTCAGCAGAAAATCTCCTTTTTTCAAATGGTAAATCCTATTTTCAATCATAGACGAGTATTCACCGTCCACAATATATAGCAGTTCATAAAAATTATGATAATGAAGGTTAGTGGCTCCCATGGGCGCTCCCTGCTTCTCATACACTTCATACTTTTCATTGAGCATATACTGCCTGTCTTCTGCAGCATCCATCCTGCGGATTTTGGCCTCCGGATGTCTGGCCTTTTCTTTGTGCTGCCTCTCATCTTTCTTCATTTTTTCTTCCCTTTCTCGCATCTATCTTAAAAAACGCCTGATTTCACGCCACATTTTCATATACTTATGCCTCTTCTATATAATACCGCAATTTTTGCATGATTTCAAGCAATATATTCTCTTAACAGGCATTTCAAAACATTTTATACTAAGATTAGTAGAAGTGGTTACACTTCCTAATAAAACCCCAAATTCACAGGCTTCCAAAAAGGGAAGCAAGAAAGGCAGGTTACTTATGCAAATGACATTGAGATGGTACGGAAGCAAATATGACACCGTTACCTTAAAGCAGATCAGACAGATTCCCGGCGTGACCGGCGTAATCTCCACATTGTATGGCACCACTCCCGGCGAAGCATGGGAGATGGAAGATATTCTGGCACTGAAGAAAGAGATCGAAGATGCAGGCCTTAAGCTGGCTGGTATCGAAAGTGTGAATATTCACGACGCGATCAAGATCGGTACCCCTGACAGAGACAAGTATATCGATAACTATATCATCACCTTGGAGCGCCTTGCACAGGCCGGCATCCACATGGTATGTTACAATTTCATGCCCGTATTTGATTGGACCAGAACAGAACTTGCCCGTATGCGTCCCGATGGTTCCACAGTACTTGCTTATACTCAGGAAGCAGTAGATGCTCTGGATCCTGACAAGATGTTCGAATCTATCGCAGGCGACATGAACGGCACCGTTATGCCCGGTTGGGAGCCTGAGCGTATGGCCCGTGTAAAAGAGCTGTTTGAGATGTATAAAGATGTAGATGACGAAAAGCTGTTTGCCAACCTGAAGTACTTCTTAGAGCGTATCATGCCCACTTGTGACAAATATGATATCAACATGGCTATCCATCCCGATGATCCGGCTTGGAGCGTATTTGGTCTTCCCCGTATCATCATTAACAAAACCAATATTCTTCGCATGATGAAGATGGTTGACAACCCTCACAATGGTGTGACTTTCTGTTCCGGTTCCTATGGCACCAACTTAGAGAACGATCTGCCTGATATGATCCGTTCCCTGAAAGGCAGAATTCACTTTGCACACGTGCGCAACTTAAAGTTCAACACTCCTACTGACTTCGAAGAGGCTGCTCACCTTTCCAGTGACGGTACTTTCGATATGTACGAGATCATGCGTGCACTGTATGACATCGGTTTCACCGGTCCTATCAGACCTGACCACGGTCGTATGATCTGGGACGAAGTTGCTATGCCCGGTTATGGTCTGTATGACAGAGCTCTCGGTGCCACCTACTTAAACGGTTTGTGGGAAGCTATCGAGAAGCAGCATAAATAAATATTTAAAAATTCTTATACTGAAAGGAGTTTCCTCCATGGAACTGACATTAAACGGAATTATGAACGATCGCCAGGCATTTGAAGCTGCCGGCTACAAACTTCCTACCTTTGATTATGAAAAGGTGGCTGCAAAGACCAAAGCAGAACCCACCTGGATACACTTCGGTGCAGGTAACATCTTCCGCGCGTTTCAGTGTAACGTAGCCCAGAACCTGTTAAATGAAGGTATTCTGGATACCGGTATCATCGCTGTGGAAGGCTTTGACTATGAGATCATTGAGAAAATGTACCGTCCTCACGACAACCTGACCATTCTGGCTACCTTAAAGGCAGACAATACGGTAGAGAAGACCATCGTGGCAAGCATCACAGAGTCTCTGATCCTGGACAGTGAGAACGATGTAGAATATACTCGTCTGAAAGAGATTTTTGCGGCCCCTTCTCTGCAGATGGCAAGCTTTACCATCACAGAGAAAGGTTATGCTATTACAGACCCCAAGGGCAATACCCTGCCTGCCATCGAAGCAGACTTCGGCAAAGGACCTGAGAAACCTGCAAGCTATCTTGGCAAGGTGGTATCCTTATTGTATCACCGCTATTTAAACGGTAAACTTCCCATTGCTATGGTAAGTATGGACAACTGTTCTCACAACGGTGACAAGTTGGCTGCTGCCGTAACTGCTTTTGCAGATGCATGGTGCAAGACCGGTTTGGCTGAAGAAGGCTTTGCAGATTATGTCAAAGATACAAATCTGGTATCTTTCCCCTGGAGTATGATCGATAAGATCACTCCGAGACCTGATGCCAAGGTAGAAGCGATGCTGAATCAGGATGGCATCAGCGGTCTCGATCCTGCCATCACCTCCAAGAACACCTATGTGGCTCCTTTTGTCAATGCAGAAGAATGTGAATATCTGGTAATTGAGGATCATTTCCCCAATGGCAAGCCTGCATTGGAAAAAGGAGGTGTGATCTACACCGACAGAGAGACTGTAGACAAAGTAGAGAAGATGAAGGTTTGTACCTGTCTGAATCCTCTGCACACTACTCTGGCTGTATACGGTTGCCTTTTAGGTTATGAGCTGATCTCTGAAGAAATGAAGAATCCGGTCCTTAGAAAACTGGTTCAGACCATAGGTTATGTGGAAGGACTGCCTGTTGTAGTGAACCCCGGCATTTTGAATCCTAAGGAATTCATTGACACCGTAGTTAATGTGCGTATTCCCAATCCTTTCATGCCGGATACCCCTCAGCGTATTGCTGTGGATACCTCCCAGAAGCTGGCAATCCGCTTTGGTGAGACCATCAAAGCTTACCAGAAGCGCGATGATCTGAATGTAGCTGACCTGAAGTTGATTCCTCTGGTATTTGCAGGCTGGCTGCGTTACCTGATGGCAATTGACGACAATGGCAAAGCATTTACCTTAAGCCCTGATCCTCTTTTGGATGCTGCATGTGCTTATGTAGCCGAATACAGCCTGTCCAATGAGCCCAAGGATCTGTCCGGATTAGACCCGCTTCTCTCCAACGAGAAGATCTTCGGTGTAAACCTTATTGAGATCGGCATGGCAGATCTGGTGAAAACATACTTTACCGAACTGTCTTCCGGCGTTGGCGCTGTAGCTGCTACATTGGAGAAATATATACTCTAACAGTTCAGCCAGAGACGATACACGGATGAAAATCGTGCTCGCACGAATTTTCATTCATGTATCATCTCTGAGGGAGCGCCCGCATATGAGCAAAAAAGAGCTGCGAAGCAGCGAAAAGCTCCGAAGGGTGCAGTTAGCACAGCAATGCTGTGGGCGAATGGGCGCGGCTGAACGTCACTCGCCTGTATCCCCAAAAGCCCGGAACGCAATTTACGCAATGTGCGCAAGAGCGTTCCGGGCTTTTTAATTATTATTTCACTTAATTATTTCTGATGATAACCATCCAAGAATTCTCCCATTCTTCTAATGGCATCTCTAAGCTCTTCCACTTCAGGAAGCATTACGATACGGAAATGATCCGGTTCTTTCCAGTCAAATCCACTTCCCGGCACCATAAGAATATGAGTAGCATGGAGCAAATCTCTGGCAAAAACTTTATCATTTGTAATGCCAAATTTCTTCACATCCAACTTCGGGAACAGGTAAAAAGCACCACTATTTTTTACAAAAGAGAGGCCGTCTATCTTCGCAAGCTCAGACACAGTCGCTTCTCTCTGTTCATAAATTCTTCCTCCCGGTCTCACCATGGATGCCGGTGTCTCCATATCATTCATTGCCGCCGGAATCACCAGCTGTGCAAGCGTATTTGCACACAGACGCATGGAAGTCAGCTGAACAATGCCCTTTCTATAATCCTCTGTCAGTGCTTTGGGACCACTGATCAACATCCAGCCACAACGATAACCACACAGACAGTGAGACTTGGATAAACCATTCATAGTCACTACCGGCATATCCGGTGCCAGTGCTGCTACAGATACATGCTTAAGTCCATCCATCACCAGACGATCATAGATCTCATCTGAAAAGATCAGAAGGTCATGCTCTCTTGCAATCTGGATCACCTCTTTCAGCAGCTCTTCCGGATACAATACACCCGTGGGGTTGTTAGGATTGATCAAAACGATGGCTCTGGTCTTGTCTGTGACCTTAGAACGGATATCTGCGATATCAGGGTACCAGTTTGCCTTTTCATCACACATATAAAAAACAGGCTTTCCTCCTGCCAGATATACAGAATTACCCCAAAGGGAATAACTGGGTGTGGGCACCAACACTTCATCCCCGGGATTCAACAATGGCATCAACGCAAAGGAAACTACTTCGCTGACACCATTACCAATAAATATATCGTCCGGTGTGATTCCCTGGATTCCTTTTGATTTATGATATGTACAAATGGCCTCTCTGGCTGCAGGCATACCTTTGAAATCACAATAACCTACACCCTGCTCTTCATGGCCGGCAAGTGCTTCTTCAATACTCTTCGGCAAACCAAAACCAAATGTTGCAGGATTACCCGTGTTCAACTTTAATACATTGATTCCGTTTTTTTGCATCTCCATGGCTTCTATAAATAAGGGACCTCTGATGTCTGAGTGTACATGCAGCATTCGGTCTGCAGTTCTTAACTGTTCCATTCTTCCTCCATCCGAAGCACTCCAGTTACAGCCATTCTCTGCCACATGTAATCTCAGTATCACTGCTCACCTGATGTTCACAGAATCTTTAGCTAAACTTTAAGCTTCAATGTTTTTGGTATTACTAGAAATTATATAACAGAAGTGTAATTTTGTAAATACTTATTTCATACGTAACCTATTAAAATAGGCCCGGCACAGGAGTTTCCCCCGTTTACAATCCAT
>JAFYSG010000099.1 GCA_017559435.1 Lachnospiraceae bacterium | reverse complement strand
CAGGTTTACCAGGATTACCATCGTGACCAGCGGTGATACGGCGATTTTGGAGCAGATCGAGAAGCAAGTGGGAAAACTGGTGGATGTTCGTGAAATTAAGGAATTGAAGCCGGACGAGAGTGTTTATAGAGAGCTGATTCTGATCAAGATCAAGGCTTCTGCTGAGCAGCGTCAGGGTGTGATCGCGGTGACGGATATTTTCCGTGCCAAGATCATTGACGTGTCTACGGATAGTCTGATCGTTGAACTGACCGGTAATCAGAGTAAGATTGAAGCGTTTATCAATCTGCTGGAAGGATATGAGATTCTGGAAATTGCCAGAACCGGTATCGCAGGCCTTGGAAGAGGCAGTGAGAATGTTACATATTTAGAGTAATATTTGTGGACGGCCGCATTTGTCGGCATTATAATTTTGTTAGCTATGGGTATTTAACCTTAAAGTTATAAATATTTATTCACTTAATGGAGGAAGTTAAAAATGGCTAAAATTTTTTATCAGGAAGATTGTAATCTTTCTATGTTAGAAGGTAAGACTATCGCAATCATCGGCTACGGCAGCCAGGGACATGCTCACGCACTGAACCTGAAGGATTCCGGATGCCACGTAATCATCGGTCTGTATGAAGGCTCCAGATCCTGGGCAAAAGCAGTAGCACAGGGATTTGAAGTATATACTGCAGCAGAAGCTGCAAAGCAGGCTGACATCATTATGATCCTGATCAATGATGAGAAGCAGGCTGACCTGTACAAGAACGACATCGAGCCTAATCTGGAAGAGGGCAACATGCTGATGTTTGCTCATGGTTTCAACATTCACTTCGGATGTATCGTACCTCCCAAGAATGTTGACGTTACCATGATTGCTCCGAAAGGACCCGGACATACTGTAAGAAGTGAGTATCAGGCCGGCAAGGGCGTTCCCTGTCTGATCGCAATCGAGCAGGATGCTACAGGCAAAGCACAGGATATCGCACTTGCATATGCACTTGGTATCGGCGGCGCAAGAGCAGGTGTTCTGGAGACCAACTTCCGTACAGAGACCGAGACTGACCTCTTCGGTGAGCAGGCAGTTTTGTGCGGCGGCGTATGTGCTCTGATGCAGGCTGGTTTTGAGACCCTTGTGGAAGCAGGATACGATCCCAGAAACGCATACTTTGAGTGTATCCACGAGATGAAGCTGATTGTAGACCTGATCTACCAGAGTGGTTTTGCAGGCATGAGATATTCCATCTCCAACACTGCTGAGTATGGCGACTACATCACCGGACCTAAGATCATCACCGATGAGACCAAGAAGGCTATGAAGAAAGTTCTGTCCGATATCCAGGATGGTACTTTTGCTAAAGACTTCCTGTTAGATATGTCTGATGCAGGTAAGCAGGTACACTTCAAGGCTATGAGAAAGCTTGGAGCAGAGCATCCCGCTGAGAAGGTTGGCGAGGAGATCCGTAAGCTTTATAGCTGGAACAATGAAGAAGATTTGTTGATCAATAACTAATCGTTAAATTAATTTTATTACAGAAAGGACATGGCGATAAATATTTCCATGTCCTTTTTAAATGCAATTAATCGTAAAGCAGACACTAAATCATTTGAATTCAAAAAAGAGTACTTACAGAAATAATATATTATCTCGAAATACAATTACTTTTACATGTAATTAAACACACAAATAATTCCATATAATATTATTGACAGACAATTTTTCGCTATATTATAATTTAATCATAAATCATGTGGAGGTGATATTGTTTCGGTTTGATATGTGTTGTGTTTAAAAGAGGATTCATAGAGTGGAGGGAGTTTTATGAGAAAAAAACTTTGGAAGATCATACTATTAATTTTTATTGTAATAGTAATGTCAAGTTTTGCATGGATAAGATGTAAAGATTATTTAGATAAGGAAAAGTATAAGCAAAAGTGGGAGGAAAACTTCATAGATAATCAAAAAAAAGAACCATATTCTCTGGGAATGCCATTAGAAGAAATGGACTTTGATGTGTACCATGATTATTTTTATCCTCAAATTTCAATCGCAATAAATCATAACTATACGCAAAGCATTATATTGCCATGCGATGTTGAATATTACAATAGCAAGAATGATCAGAATCCTACACTTACATTAAAAAAAGGGTCGACGATTTATGTTGTAACAAATAACTCTGACGTTAATGAAAAAATTGGGTATGGTTTAGTATGTTGGCCGGATTATGAACATGGCTGGAGATACGGTTCACCATTTATAACAGAAAATGTTGCAATAAATACCCGTGAAATGCCAAAATACTATGTTAAAACAAAGCAATTAAAGCAAGTAGCCAAAGCATTTTATAAGGCTAACACCCGGCAATTGAGTCATGATGTTAGGCATAGGACTCTTTCAGAATTTTCTACTTATTATATAAGTTATATTGATAGAAAATTGTATGAGAACGGAGTTTTTTGTGCACCAATAGAATAAAAATGATTTTATAAAGTGCCCCAAGTAACAAACATAACTTGGGACACTTTAATGTAAAAAAGTAATTGAAAGAATTCAGCAAATGTGATAAGATAGTACGAAAGTATATCTAGGAGGAAACCATCATGGGAATGACAATGACACAGAAGATCCTGGCTGCCGCTGCCGGTTTAGATAAAGTAGAAGCCGGTCAGCTCATCGAAGCCAATCTGGATCTTGTACTGGGTAATGATATCACCAGTCCCGTAGCAATCAAAGAAATGGAGAAAATGAAGGTAAATGGTGTGTTCAATAAAGACAAAATCGCACTGGTACCGGATCATTTTGTGCCCAATAAGGATATTAAATCGGCTGAGCATTGCAAATGTGTGAGAGAATTTGCACGCCGCAATGAGATCACCAATTATTTTGAAGTAGGACAGATGGGAATAGAGCACGCGCTGCTTCCTGAGAAAGGTCTGACTGTGGCAGGTGATGTGATCATCGGTGCAGATTCCCATACTTGTACATATGGTGCACTTGGTGCATTTTCCACTGGTGTGGGAAGTACGGATATGGCTGCAGGTATGGCTACCGGTAAGGCATGGTTCAAGGTTCCCAGCGCTATTAAATTCAATATTGTAGGCAAACCTGATAAATGGGTGAGCGGTAAAGATGTGATCCTGCACATCATCGGAATGATCGGTGTGGATGGTGCTTTGTACAAATCTATGGAGTTCGTGGGAGAGGGCATTGCCAATCTGTCCATGGATGACCGCTTTACCATTGCCAATATGGCCATCGAAGCCGGCGGTAAGAACGGCATTTTCCCGGTTGATGCACTGGCTGAAGAGTATATGAAGGAGCATTCCACCAGAAGTTACAAGATTTTTGAGGCAGACGAGGATGCAATATATGACGAAGAGTATACCATTGATTTAAGCAGCTTACGTCCTACCATCGCATTCCCTCATTTGCCTGAGAATACACACACCATTGATGAGATCACAGAAGATATCGCTATCGATCAGGTAGTGATCGGTTCCTGTACCAACGGCAGACTGGACTACCTTCGCATTGCTGCAAGGGTATTGGAAGACAGGCATATTGCGGAAGGTATGCGTTGTATCGTAATCCCTGCCACACAGGCTATTTATTTGCAGGCTATGGAAGAGGGACTTCTTAAGATCTTTATCGAAGCAGGTGCCATTGTCAGCACACCTACCTGCGGTCCTTGCCTGGGCGGTTATATGGGCGTTCTGGCAGAGGGTGAGAAGTGTGTATCCACCACGAACCGTAACTTTGTAGGACGTATGGGTCATATTAACAGCGAAATCTATCTGGCAAGTCCGGCTGTGGCTGCAGCAAGTGCCATCACAGGCAAGATTTCCAGCCCTTATGAACTGGATATGTAAAAAGAAAGGAAACGATCATGAACGCAAAAGGAATCGTATTTAAATATGGGGACAATGTAGATACAGATGTTATCATCCCCGCAAGATACTTAAACTCCTCCGATCCTGCAGAGCTTGCAACCCACTGCATGGAGGATATCGATAAGGAATTTGTTAAGAAAGTGCAGAAAGGGGATATTATTGTAGCTGAAAAGAACTTTGGCTGCGGATCATCCCGTGAGCATGCACCCATTGCCATCAAGGCTGCCGGTGTCAGCTGTGTCATTGCTGAGACCTTTGCCCGTATTTTCTACCGCAATGCCATCAATATCGGCCTGCCCATCATTGAATGTGCAGAGGCTTCCAAGGGCATTGATGCAGGAGATGAAGTGGAAGTGGATTTTGATTCCGGTATGATCTATAATCGTACCAAAGGAACGGAATTCAAGGGACAGCCTTTCCCGGAATTTATGCAGCGCATCATCGCTGAGGGAGGCTTGATTCCTTATATCAACAGCCAGAAATAAGTAATGTATAGAGATATGGATTTGTATTGAAAAGGGAAGATCGATGCAGCCATATCTCTTTTTGTGGAGTGTTTACAAAAGGAGGCTATTTCAAATGAAAGATGTAAGTACTGCCAAAAAGAATAAGTATGAAATCGATATGTGCAATGGTCCGCTCTTAGGTAAAATGTTAGTGTTTGCTATTCCCCTGATGCTGTCCGGTATCCTGCAGCTATTATTTAATGCTGCTGATATTATTGTAGTGGGACGATTTGCGGGAAGTGAAGCATTGGCTGCTGTAGGAAGCACTAGCTCGCTGATCAATCTTTTGGTAAATATTTTTATCGGTTTATCTGTAGGTGCCAATGTACTGGTTTCGCGTTTTTATGGTGCCGGACAGAAAAAGGAACTGCGGGAAATGGTACACACCGCCATAACTACGGCTTTGGTAAGCGGGGCAATCCTTGTGGTTGTTGGATGTACGCTGGCGGGACCTGCGCTGCGTCTTATGGGAACACCGGATGATGTCATTGATAAATCCATTTTGTATATGAGAATTTATTTTTGCGGCATGCCGGTTATGATGACTTATAACTTTGGCAGTGCAGTGCTGCGTGCCGTGGGAGATACCAAAAGACCGCTTTACTACCTGTTGATCGCAGGTGTGGTTAATGTGGTGCTGAATCTGGTCTTTGTGATTATGTTTCACATGAGTGTGGCAGGTGTGGCGCTGGCAACCATCATATCCCAGGTGGTTTCTGCTGTTCTGGTGATTCGATGCCTCATTAAGACAGACAGTGATTATCAACTGAACTTAAAAGAACTTAAAATCTATCCCGACAAATTTTTAAAAATGATACAGATAGGTGTGCCTGCAGGGCTACAGGGGGCTTTATTCTCCATATCCAATGTTTTGATTCAGTCCTCCGTCAATTCCTTTGGTTCTATAGTTATGGCAGGTAATACGGCAGCGTCGAATCTGGAAGGCTTCACATACACTGCCATGAATGCCATTCATCAGACAGCTATAAGCTTTACCGGGCAGAATTATGGTGCTATGAAATTTAAGAGGATAGGTAAAATTGCTCTTAACTGCCAATTGATGGTGATTGTGGTGGGGCTTGTGATGGGAAATGCGATGTACTTTCTTAGCGATAAGTTCCTGCTTTTATATTCCAATGAACCGGATGTAATCGCAATCGGTGTCATACGCCTTGGCATCATCAGCGTTTTTTATTGCTTCTGCGGTATGATGGATGTCATGGTTGGTTCGCTGCGCGGTATGGGTTATTCCATCATGCCTATGCTAGTGTCTTTGACGGGGGTATGTTTATTCAGAATTCTGTGGATTTATACTGTCTTTCATGAGATACGTACTCTGAAGTGCCTGTATGTATCTTATCCTATTAGTTGGGCGCTTACTTTTGCAGTGCATTTGGTGTGCTTTTTGCTGGTGTATAGAAAGATTTTGAAAAATGGGGGTGGGCGCGAGTGACGTTCAGGCCGCGCCCATTCGTAAAGCGGCGAGTGACGTTCAGCCGCGCCCATTCGCAAAATCGCCCCTTCGGGGCTTTTCGCTGCTTCGCAGCTCCTTTTTGCTCATTAACGGGCGCTCCCTCAGAGACGGTACAGGGATGAAAAAACTCTTGCATAAAAACATTTGTTCTGGTATGATAAGGATATATGAGAAGGAGAAGGTGGGCATGCATTAGTATCGTAAGTGCCTGACTGTTTTTTAGACTAATGATTGCATATATAAAAGGAATTGTAGAGGATATTACGGAAGATAATGTGGTTTTGGATGTCCATGATGTAGGGTATAATGTGAAGATTTCTGCGGATACGGCGGGGAGGCTGCCGGCGGCGGGAGAGGTGGCGAAGCTTTATACTTATACTTTGGTGAAGGAAGATGCTTTTTCTTTGTATGGATTTCTGACACGGGATGAGTTGGAGCTTTTTAAGCTTTGCATTACAGTGAATGGTATTGGGCCTAAGGTGGCGCAGGCCATACTTGCGGTGATGGATACGGATTCTCTCAGATTTGCTATCATGTCAGGGGATGTGAAGGCAATTTCCAAGGCACCGGGTGTAGGCAAGCGCACTGCAGAGCGATTGATCCTGGAGCTTAAGGGGAAGATCAATATGGAAGATACTGCCATCGGACAGGAAATCGTGTCTCATGGCGGCAATGTGTTGGCGGGAGATACCGCTCAGAAGCGTGAAGCGGTGGAGGCATTGGTATCTCTGGGATATGGGCAGGCAGAGAGTCTGAAGGCTGTAAATGCCATAGTAGGTATCGAAGATATGGACTCCGGCGCCATCTTGAAAGCTGCTTTGAAGAAAATGTTTTGAGATAAAATATTGAAATAGCTCATAAGGAAACGTATATTATCATGGCAAGAAGAATGATAGAAACCAATATCACTGAAGAAGATGTGAAGATTGAGGGGTCACTCAGGCCCCAGACCTTAAATGACTACATTGGTCAATCAAAGATAAAAGAAAATCTGAAGATCTATATTGAAGCTGCGAAACTTCGTAAGGATGCATTAGACCATGTACTTTTCTACGGTCCTCCCGGACTTGGCAAAACCACTTTGGCAGGTATTATTGCCAATGAGATGGGTGTTCATTTGAAAGTGACCAGTGGTCCGGCCATAGAGAAGCCGGGAGAGATGGCGGCTATTTTGAACAATCTGGAAGAGGGAGATCTGCTTTTTGTAGATGAGATCCACCGCCTGAATCGTCAGGTTGAAGAAGTGTTGTATCCTGCCATGGAGGATTATTGTATTGATGTTATGATCGGTAAGGGACCTACTGCACGTTCAGTGCGTCTTGACCTGCCCAAATTTACACTGGTGGGTGCAACGACTCGCGCAGGACTTTTGACAGCACCACTGAGAGACCGTTTTGGCATGATTCACCATCTGGAGTTTTATTCTATTGAAGAACTGAAGCTGATTATCCTGCACTCCGCCAGAGTTTTGAACGTGGAAGTAGATGAAAAGGGCGCTTTGGAAATGGCCAAACGAAGCCGTGGCACGCCCAGATTGGCGAATCGTATCTTAAAAAGGGTCCGTGATTTTGCTCAGGTAAAATATAACGGAGTGATCACAGAACAGGTGGCTAAGACGGCTCTGGATCTGATGGATGTGGATAAACTGGGCTTAGATAGAATCGACCGTAATATGCTTCTGACCATGATACAGAAATTTAATGGAGGACCGGTAGGTCTGGATACTCTGGCGGCGGCCATCGGCGAAGATGCCGGTACCATCGAAGATGTCTATGAGCCTTACCTGATCAAGAATGGTTTGATCAATCGAACCCCCAGAGGACGAGTGGCTACCGAGCTGGCCTACGGGCATCTTGGAATACAGGCATTTGATTGAGTAAAATAGAAAAAATTTACTTGCCATATTCTGATAACTGGGATATAATGTAATAATGTAAACAAGATTTTTCATTTGTCCATAAAAAGCACCATACACACGAGAGGAGTATCCTATTATGTCTTCCAAAACAGCTACCGAAGTAATCATAGGCGGAAAGGTTTTTACCCTGTGCGGATATGAAAGTGAAGAATATCTGCAGAAGGTAGCCTCTTATATCAACAATAAAATGAACGAATATAGTAAGGTAGACAGTTTCCGCAGACAGTCACTGGATACCCAGAATGTACTATTACAGCTTAACATTGCAGACGATTATTTCAAAGCCAAAAAGCAGATATCTCTTTTGGAAGATGAGCTTCAGGCCAAGGAAAAAGAGCTTTATGATTTAAAGCATGAGTTGATATCCTGTCAGATCCGCCTGGAGAATGCCGCGAAGGATGCAAAGAATAACAAGAAAAACTAAGATAACAGGGCTGTCCGTCTGGCGGGCAGCTTTTATTGATTATGAGGGATGGATCATGAATGATAAGAAAGTAGAACTGTTGGCACCGGCAGGGAATAAAGAAGGGTTTTACGGTGCCATTCATGCAGGCGCTGACGCAGTGTATCTGGGCGGTGATAAGTTTGGTGCCAGAGCATATGCAGACAATTTTACAACAGAGGAACTGATAGAATGTATCAGATATGCCCATCTTTGGGGCAAGAAAGTCTATCTGACAGTAAATACACTGGTAAAGGACAAGGAGTGGAATCAGCTGCATGATTATATCCAGCCCTTTTATGAAGTGGGTCTGGATGGTGTGATCATACAGGACCTGGGTGTGTTTTTGTATCTGAAAGAGCATTTCCCGGGTATGGAGCTTCATGTGAGCACCCAGATGACACTGACAGGTTCTTATGGTACAGCTTTCATGAAGGAACTGGGGGCTTGCCGTATTGTGCCTGCCAGAGAGTTAAGTCTTGATGAGATCCGACAGATCAAGCAGGATACGGGCCTCCAGATAGAATCATTTATTCACGGAGCTATGTGTTATTGTTATTCCGGTCAATGTCTCTTTAGCAGCATTTTAGGGGGACGCAGCGGCAACAGAGGCAGATGTGCCCAGCCATGCCGTTTGCCTTACTCTGTTTCCGGAAGCAGTTTGAAGAAAGGTGTTTGTTTCCCTTTGAGCCTGAAGGATATGTGTACCATTGAGAATATACCGGAATTGATCGAAGCCGGCATTGACTCCTTCAAGATCGAAGGCCGCATGAAAAAGCCGGAATATGCTGCCGGAGTCACCTCTATCTACCGCCAAGCCATTGATCGCTATTATGCTGATCCACGGCATTTTAAGGTATATCCTGAGGAATTGAAGAAATTATCTGGTCTCTATATCAGAAGTGAACGTCACGATGGTTATTATCACAAACACAATGGTGCAGATATGGTGACATTGCAAAGTCCCGCCTACAGCGGAAGTGACGATGCCCTTTTAGAGAGGATCCGTAGGGAGTTTCTGGAGCAAAAGCCTACTATGCCCGTGGAAATCTATGCCACCTTCAGAATAGGAGAGCCTGCCGGTCTAACCTTAGTGTCCGGCGAACATTCTGTGAATGTCACAGGTGATGTAGTTCAACCGGCAAAGAATCAGCCCGTTACGAGTGAACATATAGAAAAACAGCTTAAGAAGTTCGGAGAAACATCCTTCCGACCATCTCATATCTGGATCGATCTGGACGAGAATGCCTTTTGTCCCTTAAAAGCTATCAATGAGCTGAGAAGAAAGGCTGTATGCGCACTGGAAGATGTGATCATTCAAAGTCATGGAGCATGCATAAAGAGAACAGCACCGCAAGTTGATGTAAAACCATATCACCAGAAAGCGGAAGCGGACCTCCCCGATGCACTTTTGACGGTAAATGTACGCACATTTGACCAGTTACTTGCTGTAACAGAATTTATAAAAGAGAAGCAAAGAAATTTGCGAAGACTTTATGTAGAAGGTGATCTTTTCCTTGGCACCCATGCCAAAGGAGCGCTGGATCTGGTTTCAGGTATTGGGGATGATACAGAGATTTATCCTGTGCTTCCTTATATTCTCAGAATGCGTGACAAGGAATATTTGAAGAAGTTTTTGGCACTGTTAAATACTTCCCATGGGCTGTTTCGGGGATGTATGGTACGGTCTTTAGAAGGATATGCCTATTTGAGAGAAAATGGTTATGAGGGAGGCATATCCTCTGATGCCGGTTTTTATATCTGGAATCAGCAGACCTTGTCTTATTGGCAGGATAAGCTTACAAACTTCTGTCTTCCGTGGGAACTGAATGCCGGAGAACAGCGTACATTGCTTTCTGCCTGCCCCAAAGGATTTGCGGAAAAGATCATTTACGGGCACCTGCCTATGATGATCACTGCCAACTGTGTGGTACGGACTACTTCAGGCTGTGTTCGCAGATCGGATGCAAACGCTACCGCTTATCTTACCGACAGATATAAGAAGCAGCTCCCTGTGGCGCTAAATTGCGATCATTGTATGAATATCATTTACAACAGTGTTCCATTG
>JAFYSG010000098.1 GCA_017559435.1 Lachnospiraceae bacterium | reverse complement strand
CGGAAGGAGTCGATACGGCCTTCCTCGAAGAACATATGCTCGGTACGGCACAGGCCGATGCCTTCAGCGCCCAGCTCGCGAGCCTTGATAGCATCACGGGGGGAGTCAGCATTGGTACGAACCTTCAGAGTACGGAATTGGTCAGCCCAGCCCATGATACGGCCGAAGTTACCGCCTACAGAAGCTTCTACAGTCTTGATGTCGCCCTTGTAGATCTTACCTGTAGTACCATCTAAGGAAATGTAATCACCCTCATGGAACTCATATCCGCCAAGAGAGAATACCTTTGCTTCTTCATCAATCTTAATCTCGCCGCAGCCGGATACACAGCAAGTACCCATACCACGTGCAACTACTGCTGCGTGAGAGGTCATACCACCACGAACAGTCAGGATACCTTCCGCTGCATGCATACCTTCGATATCTTCAGGAGAGGTCTCCAGACGAACCAGGATAACTCTTTCGCCACGGCCGCCCTTACCTGCTGCCTTAGCGTCATCTGCAGTAAAGTATACCTTACCTGCTGCTGCACCGGGAGATGCAGGAAGTGCTGCACCGATCACTTCTCCGGCTTTCAGAGCTGCTGCGTCAAAGGTGGGATGCAGTAACTGGTCAAGAGACTTAGCCTCGATACGAAGAACTGCTTCTTCCGGAGTGATCTTGCCTTCATCAACCAGGTCACAAGCGATATTGATAGCTGCGGGAGCAGTTCTCTTACCATTTCTGGTCTGCAGGAAGTACAGCTTACCTTCTTCGATAGTGAACTCCATATCCTGCATATCACGATAATGCTCTTCCAGCTTGTTAGCGATAGCCATGAACTCCTCGTAGCACTCAGGCATATCTTCTGCCAGCTTGGAGATGGGCTGAGGTGTACGAACACCTGCAACAACGTCTTCACCCTGAGCATTGATCAGGTACTCACCGTAGATACCCTTCTCACCGGTGGAAGGGTTACGGGTAAATGCAACACCGGTACCGGAGGTCTCACCCTTGTTACCGAATACCATGCACTGTACGTTTACAGCGGTACCCCAGTCGCCGGGGATATCGTTCATACGTCTGTAAACGATGGCACGAGGGTTGTCCCAGGAACGGAATACTGCCTTAACAGCACCCATCAGCTGCTCTCTGGGATCCTGAGGGAACTCTTCACCGTTCATAGCCTCTTTGTATACAGCTTTGAACTTATTAGCCAGTGCCTTCAGATCTTCAGCGGTCAGCTCAGTATCAAAATGAACGCCCTTCTCCTCTTTCATCTCATCGATGATCTTCTCAAAGAAAGACTTAGGAACTTCCATAACTACGTCAGAATACATCTGGATGAAACGACGATAAGAGTCATATGCAAATCTGGGGTTGCCGGTCTTCTTTGCAAAGCCTTCTACAGCTACGTCATTCAGACCCAGGTTCAGAATGGTATCCATCATACCGGGCATGGATGCTCTTGCACCGGAACGAACAGATACAAGCAAGGGATCTTCGGTATCACCGAACTTCTTGCCCATAAGTGCTTCCAGATCAGCCAGATTATCAAAGATCTGCTTCTGGATCTCTTCGGAAATCTGCTTTCCGTTAGCATAATAATCAGTACAAGCTTCAGTTGTTACGGTGAAGCCCTGAGGGATGGGCAGACCCAGATTGGTCATTTCTGCAAGGTTGGCACCTTTACCACCCAGCAGATTTCTCATATCTGCGCTGCCTTCTTTGAATTTGTAAACCCATTTTTTCATGCTTTTTTGTCTCCTTTAAATTTGTTTTTGACAAAAATGTAAATCCGACTTAACATACATTTCTGATCTTAAGTCTACCCACACAAAAGAATGCTAATCTCCCTATTTTTCAGGAAAACTGCATTTCTATTCTTATATAATACCAATCTTAAAAAAGATTGGCAAGCAAAATATGACAATTATTTGTCACACTTTCAAATTTCGTTAGTTTAACCAAAAAAAAGTGAAATTATTTGCTTTTTTTGTGTTGATTGAGGACACTTTACTCACTACATTTTACTTCCGGAAGTGGGAATAAAGCTGTCAAAAATAAACAGATCAAATTCTTTCCCTGCTTTTGCAAGTTCTTCTTCACTCTTGATGGTCCATGCCACAGCGGTGTTCCGATAAAGGTTACGGCATAAACGTCTGGACAGCCGCTTTACCTCCTTGTGATTATATGCCACAAAATCCGGTTTTGTCAAAAAATTTAACAAAAGATTCTGAAGAAGCAGATACAAAGCTCCCTTGTATTCTTTTCTGGAATAAAAAGCATCTGCAAGCTGTCCTCTCATGACGGCAGGGCGATTCTTACGATACCAGAGAAGTCCAAGGGGATTAAAGGACTCAATGCAATATGCCCCCTGATATCTCTGAAGAATCTGGTCTGCCACCCGGCACACATGGGCCTCCATCCATTCTATTTTATATTCTATGATCAGCGGAACTTGACCGTTTATAAGCCCCAGCACTTCTTCCAACCGGGGAATCTGCTCCTTAGAGTCGCAGAGATGAAACTTCGAAAGCTCCTTATATGTATAATCGCACACTTTGCCATCAGCACCGCACATTCGCTTTAGTGTATAATCATGAAACACCACCGGTACCTTATCCTTACTCAATTGCACATCAAATTCAATTCCATAACCGCCCTCCACCGCTTTTTTAAAAGCAGCCAAGGAATTCTCCGGCGCATCAGAAGTATTATCATGCAGCCCCCTGTGAGCATACAAGACTCCCATAAAAGGAGTCTTATCTGCCTTATGAATCATTCTCGGCATGATCATCAATAGATATAACAATACTACTGTAACCACAATCCCCACCAAAACCATCTATACCACCATCCATATTAGTCTTCTACATCAAAATGCTCCAATGCACTTGCTTTCTTCCCGGGCTTTACATCCCCATGTCTAACCTGCGTCATGGTCAAAAAGGCCAGCAGAGAAAAAAACAGTGCGTAGGGGAACAAGGTCCGATACGAAATATTCTGCAGCAATACACCGGACAAAATGGGTGTCACGATCTGTGCCGCCATGGAAAATGTATAATAAGTACCTGTAAATTTACCAATATCGGCTCCTTTACTCATAGCCACGATCATCGGATACGAATTTACATTAATGGCAGCCCATGCCACACCGATCAAAGCAAATGCCACATTGATCACAGGGTGATAGGAGTCCACAAACATAGCCGCCCCATAACATGCAGCCATCAAAAGTACACCACCCATGATGGTCTTTTTCCTTCCGATCTTACCGGCAACATTTCCGATAGGAATGTAACTAAGAATTGCCGCCACCGTAGCCACCATCAGACAATTGGCAAATCCACCGCCTTCTATCTTCCATACTACCATCGCATAACGGGAAAATGCAGTGGTCACTGCATTATAAGCAGTAAACCAGAAGAAAATAGATGCCAACATATAATACAGGCTGCGCTTCACTTCCGGCTTCAACACTGTCTTTGCCCCGGTATCCTTCGCCTCAGCTTCTTTCTTCTCAGTACTGCCTTCTTCCAATTCTCCTGCCAATTCTTTCTTCAATTCTTTCTTCAATTCTTTTTTCAGTGCATTCTCACGAATGGTAACTACCAAAATACCCACTGCAATGATCATCAATGCAGCCACACTGATAAACAGCGGCGTATAATCCGGCGTAGTGCCCTCTCCCACCAGGATCATGATCATAATCAGCGTATAGACACCACCCACAGCCCCCATCAGATTGATCACTGCATTTGCCTTGCTACGCAGTCTGTTCGGTGTCAGATCAGGCATCAACGCTACCGCCGGAGATCGATACAATCCCATAGACAAAAGTGTTATAAACAGGACTATCACAAACCATACCAGATTTCCTGCCCGATCTGCGGCAGGAAGCATCATCATAAAAATCACTGCCAGAACCGTACCGCACACAATGAACGGAATCCTCTTACCGAACTTAGTATCCACTCTGTCAGACAACGTCCCGAACAAAGGTAATAAGATAACTGCAAGAACATTGTCCGCCGCCATCACTGTACCGGTTACCGTCTCCTTCAACCCGAAAGTATTCTGCAAAATCAGAGGTATAATATTGTCATACATCTGCCAAAATGCACTGATGCTTAAAAACGCCAGTCCGATGAAAAACGTACGCCTGTAGTTAAGTTTACTATGCATAAAAATTCCTTTCTCAAAACCATTCCACTATAAGTACCAAAATCATTGTAACAGAGAAATCATCATATGACAAGTACCGTTTCTGAGGGAGCGCCCGATAATGAGCAAAAAGGAGCTGCGAAGCAGCGGAAGGCCCCAAAGGGACGATTTTGCGAATGGGCGCGGGCTGAACGTGACCAGTCCTGTAACTTTTTCCTTTATTTTTTTTAATAAACCCTTGCAAAATTCCCAATTATCCCTTACACTAGAAAATAGTGGGCATTTATGCCCAAACTAATAACAAGCACCGCCCACAGAACCCAATCCGGCGGACAAAACAGTGAAAGTAAAACAGATAAGAAAGGTTTATGAAACATGATCAGTGCTAACAATGTCACCTTACGTATCGGCAAGAAGGCCTTGTTCGAAGACGTAAATATTAAATTCACAGAAGGAAACTGCTACGGTCTGATCGGCGCCAACGGTGCCGGTAAATCCACATTTTTAAAGATTCTCTCCGGAAAGCTTGAGACCACCAAGGGCGATGTGACCATCACCCCCGGCCAGCGTCTCTCCGTGCTGGAGCAGGATCACTTTAAATATGACGAATATCCTGTTATGGACACCGTTATCATGGGTAACGAGCGCCTTTATCAGATTATGAAGGAAAAAGACGCTATTTACGCCAAAGAAGATTTTACTGACGAGGACGGTATCCGTGCCAGTGAATTAGAGGCCGAATTTGCTGAGATGGACGGTTGGGAGGCCGAGTCCAATGCTGCCATGCTTTTAAACGGTCTTGGAATCGATACCAACTACCACTACTCTCTCATGAAAGATCTGGACGGTAACTTAAAGGTAAAAGTATTGCTTGCCAAAGCATTGTTCGGCAACCCTGACATCCTGCTTCTGGACGAGCCTACCAACCATCTGGACCTGGATGCTATTGCATGGCTGGAGGACTTTCTGATCGATTTTGAAAATACCGTGATCGTGGTATCCCATGACCGTTATTTTCTGAATAAAGTCTGCACCCATACCGCAGATATCGACTATGGCAAGATTCAGCTGTATGCCGGTAACTATGATTTCTGGTATGAGTCCAGCCAGCTTCTGATCAAGCAGATGAAGGAAGCCAATAAGAAGAAAGAAGAAAAGATCAAGGAGCTGCAGGAATTCATCTCCCGCTTCTCCGCCAATGCTTCCAAATCTAAACAGGCAACTTCCAGAAAACGTGCCTTGGAAAAAATTGAGTTGGATGAGATTAAGCCTTCCAGCAGAAAATATCCTTATATTGACTTCCGCCCTGACCGTGAGATCGGTAACGAAGTACTTTCTGTAGAGCACCTGTCCAAGACCATTAACGGAGAAAAGGTGCTGGACGATATCAGTTTTATCCTGAATCATGAGGACAAGGTTGCTTTCGTAGGAAGCAACGAACTGGCTAAGACTACCCTGTTCCAGATCCTTTCCGGTGAGATGGAGCCGGATGAGGGAAGCTATAAGTGGGGTGTAACTACCTCTCAGGCTTACTTCCCCAAGGATAACACGGAAGAATTTGACAACGACCTGACCATTGTAGACTGGCTCACCGGTTATTCTCCTATCAAGGATGTGACTTATGTCCGTGGTTTCCTTGGACGTATGCTCTTTGCCGGCGAAGACGGTGTAAAGAAGGTAAAAGTCCTCTCCGGTGGTGAGAAGGTACGCTGTCTGCTGTCCAAGATGATGATCAGCGGTGCTAACTGCCTGATCTTTGACGAACCTACCAACCATCTGGACATGGAGTCTATCACTGCACTGAATAACGGACTGATCAAATTCTCCGGCGTGGCCCTGTTCTCCTGCCATGACCACCAGTTCGTACAGACTACAGCTAACCGTATCATGGAAATTCTGCCGAACGGTACTATGATTGACAAGATCACTACTTACGATGAGTACCTGGCAAGTGATGAGATGGCAAGAAAACGGACGATATTTACTGCTAATAAGACGGATGAGGATTAAGGCAACTTGGCTTGCCGACAAGGGGACGCCCGGACGGGGCAGCTATTCGCATTCAGACACGCTCTCGCTCT
>JAFYSG010000097.1 GCA_017559435.1 Lachnospiraceae bacterium | reverse complement strand
TACAAAGTGGAATTTAATTTTTCAATTCACCTTTTTTTCCCGGTTTTTTTCCAGTTCAGCCAGAGGCGGTATGGGAGTGAAAATCGTGCTTGCACGAATTTTTACCCCTATACCGCCTCTGAGGGAGCGCCCCGATAATGAGCAAAGGTAGCCGCGAAGCGGCGGAGAGCACCGTAGGTGCGGCTTTGCGAATGGGCGTGGGCTAAACGTCACCAGTGCGTCTCCCAAAACTATTTAAAAATTTGATTGCAAACCAAACGAATGTGATGTACAATAATAAGGCTCAAATTTGTAAGTAAAAAACATCTGAAAGGATTTTACATGAATATAGAGAACGATAAGGTTGAAACTAATAATATGCTTGAGTTGGAACAACTTTTAGACAAGCGCATCTTCCGTGCTATCAAAGATATGGGTTTTGAGAAGATGTCTCCCATTCAGGAGCTGGCAATCCCCGCATTGCTTGAAGGAAAAGACATTATAGGGCAGGCCCAGACAGGCACCGGTAAGACTGCTGCATTTGGTATCCCGCTGATTCAAAAGATTGATCCTGATCTTCGTAAATTACAAGCCGTTGTCTTGTGTCCCACAAGAGAACTGGCGATCCAGGCAGCCAGTGAACTTCGCAAACTGGCAAAATATATGCACGGTATCAAGATTCTTCCGGTTTACGGCGGACAGGAGATCGGTCGCCAAATCAGTGGACTTAGGGGTGTGCAGATCATCGTAGGTACGCCCGGGCGAGTGATGGATCATATGCGCAGGCATACGATCAAATTAGACCATGTGAATATGGTAGTCTTGGATGAAGCAGATGAGATGCTGAACATGGGATTTCGTGAGGATATGGAGCTGATTCTCGGACAAATTCCCGGTGAACATCAGACAGCACTGTTTTCAGCCACAATGCCCAAGCCCATTCTGGAGATCACCGGTAAGTTTCAAAAAGATGCCGAGCTTATCAAGGTGGCGGCAAAGGAACTTACCGTCCCCCTTGTTTCTCAGGCTTATTACCGGGTGCGCAGCGAGGATAAAGATGCTGCCTGTGTCAGACTATTGGAGTATTATCAGCCCCGATTGTGTCTGATTTTCTGTAATACCAAGAAGAAAGTGGACGAACTTACGGAATGCTTAAAACAGCATGATTTTCAGGCGGAAGGATTGCACGGTGACATGGCCCAGACCCAGAGAGATGTGGCTATGGGACGGTTTCGTAACGGCAGTACCAGCATTCTGATCGCTACCGATGTGGCAGCCAGAGGGATCGATGTGGATGATGTGGAAGCGGTGATCAATTATGATATTCCGCAGGATATTGAGTATTATGTACACAGGATCGGCAGAACCGGGCGGGCAGGCAGAACCGGAATGTCCTTCACATTAGCAGAGGGGCGTGAAGTATTCCGCATTCGAGAGATTGAACGGGTATGTCACACACAGATTGAAGAGAAAAGATTACCGGGCGCCGGTAAGGTCATGAAAGCTAAGGCAGAGAAACTGTTGGATCAGGTCTGGGAACTGAAGGACAGTGATGACATGGACTTGATGGAGAAGTTTCTGAAACGTAAGATGGAGAAAGAAGGTTGCGATGCCCTGAGCCTGGCAGCTGCTTTATTAAAGTATCATGTTGGAGAAAAAGGCCGGGAGATTCCGGTAGACGAACCGCCTGTGAAGAAAGTGCCCGGGCGGGCAGTGTATGGCCTCAGAGAGGATACAGGCAGACGTCGCCGAGAAGGCAAATATCAGAAGGATTCCGATAGGCAGCGTGAAGAAAGCGGCTACCGGGAACGAGGAGCAAGAGAAAGGAAAGCAAAGTATGAGAATCGGTATGGGTTACGACGTACACAGGCTGGTAGAAGGCCGAAAGCTGATCATGGGCGGGGTAGAAATTCCCTATGAGAAGGGTTTGTTGGGACATTCTGACGCGGATGTATTGCTACACGCAATATCGGATGCTCTTTTAGGTGCCGCTGCGCTGGGAGATATCGGTAAACATTTCCCGGATAGTGATCCTGCTTATAAAGGCATATCTTCTATGATATTGCTTCAAAAGGTAGGGCAGTTGCTTATGGAAAAAGGGTTTCTGATTGAGAATATCGACGCAACGATCATTGCTCAGGCTCCCAAGATGCGTCCCTATATAGACACTATGAGAGAAAATATTGCAAATGTACTGGATATTCAGGTAGAGCAGGTGAACGTGAAGGCTACCACCGAAGAGGGCTTAGGCTTCACCGGTTTGGGTGAGGGGATCTCCTCACAGGCAATCTGTATGCTTACCAGTCCTTATGATCTGACGGCTCAGCAGATTGCAGGAGGCTGTGAAGGCTGCCAAGGATGCCATGCTGTACGCTGAGCGTCACTCGCGGTAACAGTTCAGTCAAGGTTGTGTTTGTCGCCTGCTTATCATCCTTGACTGAACTGTTACCACTTGTGGCTGAACTGCTATGATTTTTTAAAATATACTTGACAAAAGTTGTTTTTTTGCATATCTTATTAAGTAAGTAAATGATAAAAGGCAATGAGCAGAAAGAGTACTGTTTTCGTAAGGTGGCAGAGAGGGATTATCATCGGCTGTAAGTAATCCTGACCGTAGGAGCAGGAAGTGCATCTGTGAGCCGGTCCGGAGAAAACGTTTTTTGAATCATTTAGTATCCGGACACGTAGGCGGGCGTTAACCGCAATGAGGGAAGGTCTTAAGACCTTAAGTAGAGTGGAACCGCGGATAAATTCGTCTCTAAGTGATTGGATTTATTGGCGGTTTTTTAGTGGCGTAAAATAATAGGAGGAATTCCCATGGGGTTGATCAGTAATATTAAAGAAGAGATTCGCATTATCAAAGAGCGGGATCCGGCCATTCATTCAGCCATGGAAGTATTGCTTTATCCCAGTTTTAAGGTGATGATGCATTACCGACTGGCACATAAGCTTTATCTGAAGAAGCATTATTTTCTGGCAAGATTAGTTTCCCAGAGGGGTGTGCGTAAGACCGGGATCGAGATTCACCCGGGCGCACAGATAGGCAAAGGTTTTTTCATTGATCACGGTAATGGTGTGATCATTGGAGAGACTGCCATCATCGGCAACAATGTGACGCTGTATCAGGGTGTGACGCTGGGAGGAACCGGTAAGGAACATGGCAAGCGTCATCCCACCGTGGGAGATAATGTGATGATCAGTGCAGGAGCCAAGGTGCTGGGGTCTTTCACCATAGGTGAGAATTCCAAGATCGGTGCGGGTAGTGTGGTTCTAAGTGAAGTGCCACCCAATTCCACAGTGGTAGGTGTGCCGGGGCGTGTGGTGAAACGCGATAATATTTCCATTCCCAGAGATACCATGAACCAAACGGATCTGCCGGACCCTGTGAAAGAGGAAATTGCGAATCTGCAGATGTGTAATATACAGATGAGTCGCCGCCTGCTTGAAATGGAAGAAGAGCTTAGGAATTTAAAGCAGGCTATTAGAAGCAACGATAGCGAGAGCAAGGAGGAAATAACGAAATGAAGCTATTTAACACACTGACAAAGAATGTAGAAGAATTTGTACCCAATGTGGAAGGCAAGGTTAATATGTATACCTGTGGCCCTACCGTTTATCATTTTGCTCACATCGGTAATCTGAGAAGTTATATCATGGAGGATGTGCTGGAGAAGATTCTGCGCTATGCGGATTATGACGTAAAGCGTGTTATGAACATCACAGATGTAGGACACTTATCTTCAGATGCCGATACCGGTGAGGATAAGATGTTGAAGGGCGCCAAGAGAGAGCATAAGACAGTCATGGAGATCGCAAAGTTCTATACAGATGCGTTTTTTGCTGATTGTGCCAAATTAAATATTAAGACACCGGATGTGGTGGAGCCGGCGACTAACTGCATTGACAACTTCATCGAGATGATTAAGGTGCTTTTGGAAAAAGGATATGCTTATCAGGCCGGTGAAAATATTTATTTTGATACCTCCAAGCTTTCTGCTTACTATGTGTTCGGTAATCAGACAGAGGAAGAACTGATGGTAGGTGTTCGTGAGGATGTAACTGAAGATGAAAATAAGAGAAATAAGAACGATTTCGTGCTGTGGTTTACCAAGTCCAAATTTGAGGATCAGGCTCTGAAATGGGACAGTCCCTGGGGTGTAGGTTATCCCGGCTGGCATATTGAGTGTTCCTGCATCAGTATGAAACATCTGGGTGAATATATGGATATCCACTGTGGCGGTATTGACAATATGTTCCCTCATCACACCAACGAGATTGCACAGAGTGAAGCCTATCTTGGTCATAAATGGTGTAATTACTGGTTCCATGTACATCATTTGAACGATCAGTCCGGTAAAATGAGTAAATCCAAGGGAGAGTTCCTGACAGTATCTCTTCTGGAGAGCAAGGGCTATGACCCGCTGGCGTACAGATTGTTCTGTCTCCAGTCCCATTACAGAAAGCCCCTGGTATTCTCTTTTGAAGCCCTTGATCAGGCGGCAGGTACCTACAAGAAGTTAAAGAAGCGTATTGCAGATCTGCCCACAGAAGGTATTGCAGATGAGGCGGCTGTAAAGGAATATATGGCAAAATTTGTGGAGGCTGTAGGCAATGATGTAAATACCTCTATGGGTATCACACTGCTGTATGACGTACTGAAGGCAGAACTTTCAGGTGCCAGCAAGCGTGCTATCATTGGAAGCTTTGACGAAGTCTTAAGTCTGGACCTTCTGAAGGCAGAGGTTGTGGAAGCGAGTGGTGTGGATGCGCAGTTGGAAGCGTATGTATTAGCTAAGATCGAAGAGCGCAAAGCAGCCAAGAAAGAGAAGAATTTTGCACTGGCAGATGCTATCAGAAATGAGTTGCTTGAGCAGGGGATCATTCTGGAAGATACCCGTGAGGGAGTAAAATGGAAAAAAGCTTAGAATTGTTGGAACAGATCAAAGCAACTTTTGGTTGTAAAGAAACGGATGTGCGCTCTTACTCACCACTGCCCCTTGCCTATATCGGTGATGCGGTCTATGAGGTGGTCATCAGAACGGTGGTAGTGAAGCGTGCCAATCGGGCGGCCAATGAGCTTCATAAACGTACAGTCAGATACGTGCAGGCCGGTACCCAGGCTGCCATGATTGAGGCACTTCTGGAAGAACTGACAGAGGATGAGGCGGCAGTGTATAAGCGGGGTAAAAATGCCAAGTCTTATACAGTACCTAAGAATGCTTCCATTCAAGATTACCGTAAGGCCACAGGCTTCGAAGCGTTGGTGGGATACTTGTATCTGACAGGACAGACCGAAAGAATGCTATATTTGGTAAAGCGGGGCATTACAAAGCTGGGTATGTCGATTTAGAAGCTTGGGAAGCCGTGGCGGCGAAGAAAGGAAAGAAATGGGATATCAGGAATTTACCATAGAAGGCAGAAATGCTGTAATAGAGGCTTACCGTGCGGGTAAGCCCATTGATAAGATATTTATTCTTGACGCCTGTCAGGATGGTCCCATTATGACCATCAAGAGAGAAGCCAAGAAACATGATACTTTGATAAAGTATGTAACAAGAGAGCGTCTGGATCAGATGTCTGAAACCGGCAAGCATCAGGGAGTGATCGCTTACGCTGCAGCCTATGAGTATGCGGAGGTGGAGGACATTCTGAATGTTGCCAGACAAAAAGGGGAGGCACCGTTTCTGTTCCTTCTGGATAATATTGAGGATCCTCACAATCTGGGAGCCATTATCAGGACAGCCAATCTGGCAGGTGCGCATGGTGTCATCATCCCTAAGAACAGGGCAGTGGGATTGACAGCCACAGTAGCCAGGACCTCAGCCGGGGCACTGAATTACACGCCGGTAGCCAGAGTTACCAATCTGGCAAAAACCATCGAAGAACTGAAGAAGGAAGGTCTGTGGTTTGTCTGCGCAGATATGGGCGGCACCACCATGTATCAGCTGGATCTGAAGGGACCTATCGGGCTGGTGATCGGTAACGAGGGAGAAGGGGTAGGCAGACTGGTGAAGGAGAAATGTGACATGATAGTCTCCATCCCCATGAAGGGAGACATTGATTCCCTGAATGCTTCGGTGGCAGCAGGTGTGCTGGCTTATGAGATCGTGCGCCAGAGGCTTTTATAGTGGCAGCGCAGGAGACCGCTGCATTGTGGGAGGATATATCATTGGAGAGTCGGAATCCATATCAGGATTATGAAAGCATGCAGGATGAAGAACTGATCGACAGACTGCGAAACGGTGAAGAAGGCATCATGGATCATATCTGTGAAAAGTATAAGAATCTGGTGCGCAGCAAAGCCAAATCCATGCATATTCTGGGCGGAGACAATGAGGACCTGATTCAGGAAGGCATGATCGGTCTGTTTAAAGCAGTGCGTGACTATGATCATGGCAGAGATGCCAGTTTCTTTACGTTTGCAGATCTGTGTGTCAGCAGACAATTGTATACAGCGGTTCAGGCTTCACAGAGAAAGAAACACCTTCCGCTGAATACGTATGTGTCACTCTATGCAGACACTTCCATTCAGGATGGGAAACAGAACGATCTCCTGGAGTCTCTGGCCAGACAGACCCAGCAAAGTCCGGAGGAACTGTTCTTAGACAAGGAAAGAGTGACTTATCTGGAGACTGCCATTGACAAGGAGCTGAGCTCTTTTGAAAAGCAGGTCCTTGATCTGTATATGACAGGCATGAGTTATGTGGAAATTGCAAAAGTTCTGGGGAGAGATGAAAAATCCACAGACAATGCACTGCAACGTCTAAAATCCAAAATTCGAAAGATGCTGTAGCAGTTCAGAACCCTTAGTCTCTGGTGGCGCGGGCTTAAAGCAGTTCCCTTAGGCAGGGCAGATGAGCAGGACAGGG
>JAFYSG010000096.1 GCA_017559435.1 Lachnospiraceae bacterium | reverse complement strand
GGAGAGCACCGCAGGTGCGGCTTTGCGAATGGGCGCGGGCTGAACGTCACTAGGGCAACTCTACAACCAACACCCACTCTCTGTCATACTCCAATACCTCTTCATATCCCACAGAAAAAAGGGCAACTTTCATCTCTTTCAACAACTCCCGACTCTGCTCTACACTCTCCGCCCGGATCATCTTCCAGGAGTAATCCACAATCACTTGCCTGCATGCAGCACGTTTATCCACTATTTCCTGTGGATGATCATATGATTTAACCATCGTGTCCGGAGCATAAGAAGGTATTATGGCAAGACGATTATGATCGATCAAATATTCCATAGGCTCTAATGCCTCCATTCTCTCCTGCCAGGAAGCATCCGAGTTGGTGAAGTGGTCTATGGTGGTGTTCCATAAAGTGTAATTATAGGCAAATCCGGATGGACTTACCTCCACAGTTGTCACCGTCTGAAGGTTTAATTTACAGGTACCCTGCTGCCAGGTACCTGCGCCCCACTCCGCAGGCATCTGCACGTCCACAGTATCCGTCTCAGCCTTCGTACCTCCAAAGGAAACCGCAATCTGTTTCGCAAAAACTTGTTCGCCAAACTCTGTCAGCACCGGATTACCATCCTCCATTTTCCAGGTAAGTCCCAGAGGCCCGGCAGCCTTTAAATCCGTCTCTGTTCCACTAAGCATGATTCCTTCTGTGGAATATAGCCAGCCTATAAATTCTAAGATTCTGTCAGGATCTTCTGCATGGGCACTGATTCCTACATATTGCTCCAAATGACCCAGAGGATTACAACCATAGGAGACTATTTTCATGTCTTCCACAGGCGCAAGGGCATAGCCTCCCACATTCTCCTGTGGCTGCAAGGAAAGCAGCACTTGCCCCTTTTGATAACGTTCCATGACTTGTTCCTGACTAAGTTCATCTGAATCCTCAGGGATTAATCCTCTATGATAAGCCTCCCTTAGCCACTCCAATGCATTTAGATACAAAGAATCCTTGTCTAAAAGCTCCTCATGTTTGCCTTCTGTGTTGATCAGAAATCCTTCTCTTAGGCCACCCATAGCACCCATCAATAAGGTGATATGATCCAGAAGGTCTGTATCATCATCCGTGTAAAGGAGAATTCCATCCTTTGAGATTCCTTCTGCCTCCCCAGCCTTTTGCATCTCCTCCAACACATCTAAGAATTCCTCCATATCGTCAATATCCGGCATATTAATATTTTCATACGCTTCCCAATTCAGATACATACCATATGTGGGTATATTTTCTTCCGAAGGTGTCAATTTTGAAAGCCGGCTGACATGGGTTGGCAACACATAGACACCCTCCTGCACAAGCTGCCCGTTCCAGTATTCATAGCTCTCCCGATAATCAACCAATTCGGAATTCTCCATGAATCCTTCCTCCAGCAAAGTCTCCAGATTCAACAGATATCCTTTTGAAATCAGCTCTTGGGGACTCACATCCTCATAATTGCACACAACTATATCGGCCTGTTTCAGACTGTCTTCTTGAGACTTGTCCAGAAAGTTCAGCTGCAGTTGAAACTTTTCCTCTAAAACTTGCGCATACCAGCCGGTCTGCATTCCCTCATAATCGGTAAGAGAATCATATACATCTATCACCAGAGGTTCTCTATATGTATGCTCTTGCTTCGTACATCCTGTTAATGCCAGTAATCCGGCTAACAACAGCAGTATACTCTTTTTTCTGTTCATTTTTGATACCTCCAAAACAGTTCTGATTGTGTTTTCAGATTACTTTTATTATTATAGAGTAGAGTGTTCCGGGGAAAATGTCAAATTAATTTTTCCTAAAGTTGGTCTGAGACTAACGATTGTGACATTCTTTCCAAAAACACTGACGGATTTTCTTGTAATAAAACCGGTCAAATCCTATAGTTAGATTACGTTAACGCAACAGAGGACAAACGTGCTCATGATTAATAAATATCGGACAAGTCTGATACCTGAAAAAGGAGAAAGGATGAAACATGGACAAAAATTATACCATAGTATTCCCTGAAAAATGCTGTGTAGAGTTCCGGGAAGACATCATGCCCCAGCCCGGTGCCAATCAAGTATTGATCAAAACTGAGATTACACAGATCAGCACAGGAACTGAGTTGACCATGCTGGAAGCAAATGTAGACCCCGACTCCCGTTGGAACAATAGTCTTAAATTTCCGGTTGTTCCCGGTTATACCAATATAGGGCGAATTGTTCAGGTTGGAGAAGGTGTAGATGAATCTTACCTGGGAAAAAGAGTTCTGACCGGTGCTCCTCACACAAAATATGCTGTCAGAACTCTAAATGAAGAAATTATATTTATTCCTGATGATGTTGAATCGGAAGAAGCTATCTTTTCCCAGTTGTCTGCCGTTTGTATGGCAAGCATCCGGGTATCCGATATTCGCCCCGGTGACACCGTGGCAGTATTCGGTGCCGGTCTGATCGGTCAGCTGACCGCCCGCCTGGCCAAGATTGCAGGATCGCTTAATATTTTTGTCACCGACGTATCCGATTATCGTTTAAGTATGCTCCCTGATAATCCTTGCTTTATTCCGGTCAATACCATAAAAGAGGATATACTTGATGCTCTGGATCATT
>JAFYSG010000095.1 GCA_017559435.1 Lachnospiraceae bacterium | reverse complement strand
CTGAACAAAGAGCTGAAAGAGGTATGTCTGTTAGAGCAGGTATACGTTAAGGCTGAAGACGGCAAGCAGACTGTTACTCAGTATGTAGATCAGGTTGCTAAGGAGAATGGTGCTAACTTGAGCATCAAGAAGTTCGTTCGTTTCGAGACCGGTGAAGGTATGGAGAAGAAGAATGAGGACTTCGCTGCAGAAGTTGCTGCCCAGATGAATAAATAATTCGACCAAAAATAGAAAAAAATAGTTGACGGCTGATATTTTTGTGGTATAATATTATGTGTATGTATTTTTGTATGCATATAATAATCCAATCAGTCATGTTACTAGTGGTACTGAAGGGAGGTCGGGTGTAACTATGTCAAACGTAATCGTAAAAGAAAACGAGACTTTAGATAGCGCATTACGTCGCTTTAAGAGAAGCTGCGCAAAGGCTGGTATTCAGCAGGAGATTCGTAAGAGAGAGCATTACGAGAAGCCTAGTGTTAAGCGTAAGAAGAAGTCTGAAGCAGCTAGAAAACGTAAATATAACTAATTAGAGCAAAGGTCCTTGGCTGATTTTGTCAGTCGAGGACTTTTTTGTACCGTAAGGAAATTGCTACTTACATGTGGCCAATTTTATAATGCAAAATTAATAGTCATAATGTATGCATTGCTTCCATATCATACAATAGAACAATATATGGAGTGTGCGCCTTTCTATGAATAAAATCAGAAAATACTTGGCGTTACTATTATCACTGACATTCGTATTCTGTATGATTTCGGCCAGCGACGCGAATGCACAGATAAATGTTTCGGCACCATCGGTCATACTAATGGAAAGCTCAACAGGACAGATCATCTACGAGCAGAATGCAACGGAGAGAAGAACACCGGCAAGTGTTACTAAGATCATGACGTTGCTCTTAACCTTTGAACACTTGGCCAATGGAAAGGCTGCATTGACAGACCAAATATCTGTCAGTGAACATGCAAGTTCCATGGGTGGATCCCAGGTATATCTTGCGGCCGGAGAGATACAGACTCTTGAAACCATGCTAAAGTGTATCGCAGTGTCATCTGCGAATGATGCCAGTGTGGCTGTGGCGGAATATATCGCAGGAAGTGAAGAAGCTTTTGTGACAATGATGAACGAAAAAGCAGCCGAGCTGGGAATGGTAGATACCAATTTTATTGACTGTTGTGGTTTGACGGATTCCGATGATCATTATACATCCGCCAAGGATGTGGCTATTATGTCGAGAGAGTTGATCACGAAGTATCCGGATGTGTTTCATTATACGCAGATATGGATGGAAGACATTACTCATGAGACCAGACAGGGAACCAGCAATTTTACGCTTTCCAGCACCAATAAGTTGTTGAAGCAGTACCAGTGGACTACCGGCTTGAAAACGGGCTATACCTCAAAAGCAAAGTATTGTATTTCGGCCACCGCCCGTAAGGATGGTATTGATCTGATCGCAGTGATCATGGCAGCCCCCGATTCTAAACAAAGGAATCAGGATGCCCAGACGCTGTTAAATTATGGATTCAGTGTCTGTGACCTGTACGTTGACGAGAATATTCAGGCTCTTCCTGATATGAAAATAGAAGGAGGCATAGAGGATGTGGTGCCTATTGTCTATGCAGGTGAGTTTCGGTACCTGGACACAGCCGGTAATGCTCTGGATCAGATAGAGAAAAAACTGGATCTGCCGGAAAGTGTGCAGGCTCCGGTGACTCTAGGGCAGGAGGCAGGCATGGTACGGTATTATTTAAATGGTCAGGAGATTGGAAATGTACCCATTTTGTATTCTGCCTCTATGGAAAAAGCAGGATATGGAGATTATTTTAAGAAAATATTTTTATATTACCTTTTATAAAATGTAAAAATATGTTATACTGTTTTTATTCGAGGTAAAAACAGTCGAATAAATGATACAAAAAGAAGCGGGAGTAAAAATGCTTGATATAATATTTGTGATAACAGGCATAATAGCCATAATTTTAATATGGGTTATGCTGTACGACAGCAATCGGTTTGTTATGGTACAGCATACTTTTTGTGATCCTAGGATCAAGAAGCCTTTTCGCGCAGTGGTTCTGGCAGACTTACACAATAATCAGTATGGAAAAGATAACGAGTGGCTGTTGGAGGCTATCAGGGAACAGAAGCCTGATGCCATATGGATCGCCGGAGATATTCTGACGGCTTCCCGCAAGACAAAGTATAATCGTGCCATTGTACTTTTAAAAGAGTTGGCAGCGCAGTTTCCTGTGTACTATGCCAATGGAAATCACGAACATAGGTTGAAGTTGTACCCGCAAGAGTATGGAGATGCAGCAGTAAAGTATGAGAAAGAGCTTCGGGAAATAGGAATTGATCGATTGGTGAATGGTCATGTGGTTTTACCGGAGATTGGCATCGCCATATATGGTTGTGAAATTGACAAGTATTATTACCGGAGATTTCACATTGGTAAAATGGACGATCATTATATGGAAGGATTGTTGGGAAGGGTAAAAAAACAGCAGTTCACAGTGTTGTTGGCTCATAACCCGGATTATTTTCCTCAGTATGCCAAATGGGGCGCTGATCTGGTGTTGTCCGGCCATGTCCATGGCGGTATCATCCGGATTCCCTTTGGAAAAGGGGTGTTATCGCCAGCTGTCAGACTGTTTCCTAAATATGATGGTGGTCTGTTTCAGGAGGGGGACAGTACCATGATCTTAAGCAGGGGATTGGGGATTCATACCATACCTTTCAGGTTGTTTAATCCGGGAGAAGTACATGTAGTGGATCTGAAACCGGGCAGGATGCATGGGGAATGATAAATCAAAGTTAGATACATGAGAAGGATAAAGAAATATGGCAATTCCTGTTAAGTTGGAAGTGTTTGAGGGTCCGTTAGACCTTCTGCTTCATTTGATAGACAAAAACAAAGTAGATATTTACGATATTCCCATTGTGGAGATCACAGAGCAGTATCTGGATTATATCAGACAGATGGAAAACCAGGACATGAATGTGATGAGTGAATTTCTGGTGATGGCGGCAACGCTTCTGGATATTAAGTGCCGGATGCTTCTTCCTAAGGAAGTGAATGAGGAAGGAGAGGAAGAAGACCCCAGAGCAGAGCTGGTACAGAAGTTGTTGGAATACAAAATGTACAAGTATATGTCCCTGGAACTAAAGGACAGGCAGGTGGATGCTGCCAGAAATATGTACAGGGATCCAAAACTGCCAAAAGAGGTGGCAAATTACCGACAGCCTGTGAATTATGATGAATTGTTCCGGGATATGACGCTAAATAAACTTCATGAGATTTTTAAATCTATGATCCGCAGACAGGAGGACAAGATTGATCCTATTCGAAGTCAATATGGTAATATTGAAAAGGATGAAGTGGATATGGATGCAAAGGCTATGTATGTGGAAGCTTATGCAAGGGAACATAAGGTGTTCAGCTTTCGTAAGCTTTTGGAGAAGCAGACTAGTAAGATGGAAATTGTTGTGACATTTCTGGTAATCTTGGAGATGATGAAGACCGGTATGATCTATATCACGCAGGAAGAGATCTTTGATGATATCATGATCACTTCTAATGTAGTTTAATGTAATCTAATATAGTTGGATGTGATCTTGGGTGATATAAGAAGCGAAGGAGTGGATGGACGTGAAGATAGAATATGAACAGGTCAGTCTGGACCTGGGAGAGCGGGAAAGTATGGAACAGACAAAAGCAGAAAGCATTATAAGTATCATAGAAGCGATTCTTTTTACAATGGGTGAAGCGGTACAGGTCGGTAAGTTGGCAGAGGTTGTGGAGTTGGATGTAAAAGCGGTCAAAGAGGTTCTTAAGACCATGGAAGAACGTTACTGGGAAGAGGATCGGGGAATCATGTTAACATGGTTGGAAGACAGTGTGCAGTTGTGTACGAAACCGCAGATGTATGAGTATCTGATCAAAATAGCCAAAGCACCCAGAAAGATGACGTTGACAGAAACAGTTTTAGAGACCTTGTCCATCATAGCCTATAAGCAGCCGGTGACAAGAGTGGAGGTGGAACGGATCAGAGGTGTCAGCTGTGATCATGCCATTAATAAGCTGTTAGAGTATGATCTGATCTGTGAGCTGGGAAGGCTGGATGCACCGGGCAGACCGCTGTTGTTTGGTACCACAGAACAGTTCCTGAGATGCTTTGGTGTGTCCAGCATTGAGGATCTCCCTGAGGTGAATCCGGTGCAGATTGAGGAATTCAAGCAGCAGGCTGAGGCGGAGATACAGATTCAACTGGATGTTTAATTATGGATGTTCATAAAGTTTGCTTCTTTTTACAAAAAAGAAATCATATATTGCAAATAACAAAGTGATCTTGGAAGCAGTATATGAGTTGGAAACATGGTAAGATAAGGCTAGTAGCAGCTCTTTTGGTATTGTCCATATTGTTGGGGCATAGTCAGGTGGTGGCTGAAAATATTGAGCCGGATGGCGTAAACGAAGCGGCAGGTGAGCAGGAGGCGGCAGATGAAATCGTTCAGGCAGATGACGAGGGATGGAATGTGCTTAAGCCCCTTGAGAACCTGTCGCTTTATGCTACGTCAGCAGTATTGATGGATGCAGATTCCGGTAGGGTTTTATATGAGAAAAATGGATATGCCAATATGGCCATGGCCAGCACTACCAAGATCATGACATGCATTGTTGCGTTAGAGAATTGTGATCTTGATGTGGAAGTGACGGTATCTGCCTATGCGGCATCTATGCCTAAGGTGAAGCTGTATGTCAGGCAGGGAGAGACCTATCGATTAAGAGACCTGTTGTATTCTCTTATGTTGGAATCCCATAATGACAGTGCACTGGTCATTGCGGAAGCCATTGGCAGAGAGTTTCTTTCAGAGGAACTGAAAGTAAAAATCCCCGCACAGTATACGGTGGAGGAAAGTAAGCAGGCGTTGTCTGCATTTGCCGGTTTGATGAATCAGAAAGCCCTTGATATCGGTTGTCGTGATACCTGGTTTATCACACCCAATGGGCTGGATGCAACCCAGACTTTTTATATGGAAGACGGTTCGCAGGTGCAAAAAGAGCATACGACGACTGCGGCAGATCTGGCGGCTATCATGGCTTATTGTATTCAGCGGTCTCCCAAGAAGGATTTGTTTCTTGAGATCACCAGGACTTCATCTTACGGTTTTAGTGCCAATGGAAGATCTTTTAGCCTCGTCAATCATAATTCATTTCTGACCATGATGGATGGTGCACTCAGCGGGAAAACAGGTTTTACCAATAAAGCCGGGTATTGTTATGTGGGGGCTTTGCAAAGAGACAATAGAACTTTTATCGTAGCTTTGTTAGCTTGCGGCTGGCCCAATCATAAGACTTATAAATGGAGTGATACCAGAGTTTTGATGGAGTATGGCTTGTCTCATTATGAATATCATTCTTATGATGAAGTGACCATAGATACCGGAAAGTTTAAGCCTGTTATGGTATATGAAGGCTGTACGCAACGGCTTGGGGATACCGCATATGTGGAAATTGGACCTTTGCAGGACACAGATGCAAAAGAATTAACCGATAGTGGTTTGCTGCTGAGAGAGGATGAGCAATTTGAATTGCGGTATTCTCTGCCGGATTCACTCAAGGCACCTGTGGCGGCAGGCACGCAGGTGGGAGAAGTGTTATATCTGTTGGGAGAGAAGATACTGCAAACCATTCCCATTGTGACCAAATCCAAGGTGGAAAAAATTGACTTTCGATGGTGCGTGCGACAAATCGGAGAAAGGTTTTTATTAAAAAACTTATAAAGATAGATAAAAAGTGCAATTTGTACTAGTCAGATTGCATTTTTTATGGTACAATTTGTCTGTATATTAATCATGGGGGCATTTGTGGTTTGTAGACAAAACAGGTTAAAAATCGGGCCCCGATTGAATTAGTTTATTTACAATTATTATAAATGGAGGGCAAAACATGAGTACTACTTCAAAAGCGAGTCAAAGAATTGCAGCTTTACTCGATGACAACAGTTTCGTTGAAATCGGCGCGCTTGTGACAGCAAGGGCTACGGATTTTAATATGAAACCCAGCGAACTTCCTTCAGACGGTTGTATTACCGGCTATGGGGTGATCGACGGCAATCTTGTTTATGTCTATAGCCAGGATGCTTCTGTGATGAACGGCAGCGTAGGAGAGATGCATGCAAAGAAGATTTCCAATCTCTATAATCTGGCAGAGAAGATGGGAGCACCGGTGATCGGGCTTTTGGATTCTGCAGGTCTCAGACTTCAGGAGGCTACTGACGCATTGAATGCATTTGGTGAGATTTATATGAAACAGACCCTTGCTTCCGGAGTGATTCCTCAGATCACTGCTATTTTCGGAAGCTGCGGCGGTGGATTGGCATTATTCCCCACTATGACCGATTTTACTTTTATGGAAGAGAAGAGCGCTAAATTATTTGTGAACGCGCCCAATGCACTTGCGGGCAATGAGATTTCCCAATGTGACAGTTCTTCTGCACAGTTCCAGGCTAAGGAAAGCGGTATCGTGGATGTGGTGGCTGACGAGGCCTCTGTTTTGGCACAGATCAGAGAGTTGATCACGTATCTTCCTGCCAACAATGAAGACGATGGCAATTATGAGATCTGCACGGACGATCTGAACAGAGTAAATCCTGAGATCGCAGATTGTGTGGGTGATACGGCTGTAGCACTGTCTATCCTGGCAGATAACTACAATTTCTTCGAATTGAAGAAGGATTATGCACCGGAGATGGTGATCGGATTTATGAAGCTGAACGGTGCAACCGTTGGTGCAGTTGCCAATCGCAGCGAGATCTTAGACGAAGAGGGCAAGGTACAGACTAAGTTAGATGCAGTGCTCACTGCTAAGGGCTGTGAGAAAGCGGCTGATTTTGTAACCTTCTGTGACGCATTTGAGATTCCTGTTCTGACACTGACCAACGTAAAAGGTTATGAAGCTACCATGTGTTCTGAGAAGAGAATTGCCAAGGCAGTTTCCAAGCTTACATATGCATTTGCAAACGCTACGGTACCTAAGGTGAATGTGATCATCGGCAAGGCTTATGGTACTGCTTATGTGGCAATGAATTCCAAAGCTATCGGTGCAGATGTGGTTATGGCATGGCCAAACGCTGAGATCGGTACCATGGATGCCAAGCTGGCAGCTAAGATCATGTATGAAGGTCAGGGGGCTGATGTCATTAATGAGAAAGCAGCAGAATATGCAGCTCTGCAGAACAATGTAGTAAGTGCTGCTAAGAGAGGATATGTGGACATGGTTGTAGAAGCAGCCGATACCAGAAAGTATGTGCTCGGTGCTTTTGAAATGTTATTCTCAAAGGTAGAGAACCGTCCTGACAAAAAACACGGAACAGTCTAGAAAGGGTGATTAAGATGAAGAAATTAATAGCTTTGATAAGCATGATTACCTGTATCTTTGGATTGACAGCCTGTGGTGAAGTGCAGTACACGGAATATGAGCAGCAGAAAATAGATTATGCAAAGCAGTACGCTGTCGATGAGATCGTACCTTTTATGCAGAATTTTATGAATGATGCCAATGTAGGCATTTTTGATGAAAGAACTGCAAAAGAAGTGGAAGCAATTTTTTCGGACAGTTATTCCATGCGGGTTGACGGTTATGCAGTTAAGACAGGTATTACTTCCTTTCACTCTGCAGCAGACCAGATCGGTCAGATCATATCCATCGGCGAGGCAAGTGCCAAGATTGATGATGATCAAATTGTTGTTATCGTGGAGGTGACGGGAGAGAAGAAGAACGCAGAGGCAGAGGTTATTCTGAGCAATGATATGTTCATGGAGCTTCAGTCTGTTGCCCTGAATCCGATATTTACCATGAGAGAGTTGATGGGGAAAGCAGCGCTGAATACGCTGATCGGTATGGGTATTGTATTCGTAGTATTGATCCTGATCAGTGCGATCATTTCTGCTTTCAGTATTATTTCTAAGGTTCAGGCTAAGTTCAATAACAAAGAGAATGATACAGTGGAGAAGAAGGCACCGACATCTGCACCTGCACCTGCAGCAACTCCTGCAGAGGCTGAACCTGAGACAAATCTTGCAGATGATACGGAGCTTATAGCAGTTATCGCAGCAGCGATCGCTGCATATGAGGGTACTACATCTACGGACGGTTTCGTGGTGAGAAGTATCCGCAAAGTAAATAGACGCAGACGTTAATAAAAGACGTAATATATATTGGAGGAATGAATCATGAAGAATTATACCATTACCGTAAATGGCAAAGTATATGATGTAGTAGTTGAAGAGGCAGTCACAGGCGTAGTACGTCCGGCAGCGCCCGCAGCACCCAAGGCTCCTGTAGCCCCTAAGGCAGCGCCCGCAGCACCCAAGGCTCCTGCAACCCCTGCAGCAGCACCTACTGCGCCCGTTGCAGCTCCTGCACCTGCAGCTACCGGCACAGCAGGCGGTGTGAGGATCGAAGCCGGTGCGGCCGGTAAGATATTTAAGTTAGAAGGCAAAGTGGGTCAGGCAGTGAAGGCCGGTGATCCTGTAGTGATTCTGGAAGCAATGAAGATGGAGATTCCTGTTGTTGCTCCCCAGGACGGAACGATTGCAAGTATCGATGTGGCTGTCGGTGATGCTGTTGAGGCTGGTGCATTACTTGCAACCATGAACTAATCCGGTATTCTTTTCGGATCGGTACAACAAATCACAGGAGGTTAACAAATGGAATATATAATTACAACGCTTGACAACCTGATCCATCAGACAGCGTTTTTTAACCTGACCGTAGGCAACTACGTGATGATCCTGGTTGCATGTGTTTTCCTTTATCTGGCGATTGCCAAGGGGTTTGAGCCGCTTCTTTTGACCCCGATCGCATTTGGTATGTTGTTGGTTAATATTTATCCTGACATCATGCTGAGCGTAGAGGATTCTGCCAATGGAGTGGGCGGCTTATTGTATTATTTTTACTTATTAGACGAATGGGCGATCTTACCTTCCCTGATCTTTATGGGAGTAGGTGCCATGACTGACTTTGGTCCATTGATTGCCAATCCCAAGAGCTTTTTGCTGGGTGCAGCAGCGCAGTTTGGTATCTTTGCTGCATACTTCGGAGCGATCTGGCTGGGCTTCAATGACAAGGCAGCTGCAGCAATCTCCATCATTGGTGGTGCTGACGGTCCTACCTCTATCTTCTTGGCAGGTAAGCTGGGACAGACGGCGATCTTAGGTCCTATTGCAGTGGCAGCGTACTCTTATATGTCACTGGTACCGATCATTCAGCCCCCTATTATGAAGCTTCTTACTACAGAAAAAGAGCGTAAAATTAAAATGGGACAGCTTCGTCCGGTATCTAAGCTGGAGAAGATTTTATTCCCTATCATTGTAACCATCGTAGTATGTTTGATCCTTCCTACCACAGCACCCCTTGTAGGTATGCTGATGTTGGGTAATCTCTTTAGAGAGTCCGGCGTGGTAAGACAGCTGACAGACACTGCATCAAATGCATTGATGTACATCGTAGTAATCCTGCTTGGAACAAGTGTGGGTGCTACCACCAGTGCAGAAGCGTTCTTAAACTGGGATACCATCAAGATTGTTATCCTGGGTCTGATTGCCTTCATGTTCGGTACGGCTGCCGGTGTACTCTTTGGTAAACTGATGTGTATCGCTACCAAGGGCAAGGTTAACCCGCTTATCGGTTCCGCAGGTGTATCCGCGGTGCCTATGGCAGCTCGTGTATCCCAGAAGGTCGGAGCAGAAGCCGATCCTACCAATTTCCTTCTCATGCATGCCATGGGACCGAACGTGGCAGGTGTTATCGGTACTGCTGTAGCCGCAGGTACCTTTATGGCTATCTTCGG
>JAFYSG010000094.1 GCA_017559435.1 Lachnospiraceae bacterium | reverse complement strand
TTCTTCGCACATGAAGCATTCGGCTCAATAATCGTTCCGGAATTTGCATTTCTATTATATCTATACCAATATCCGCTAATGTAAATATAACGGGTCTGACTATTATTTCTCTTATAAATTTGTCCATCATCCGGATTACCGGGCGCACCCTGCGGGGTTTGGTTTTCTCTATTACCTACATTATCATAACAATCTTTAGTATGATTATGACTTGCCAATGGACAATTGCCATAACAACTCTCACTATGCTCCTCTTCCAACTTGCCACAGACAGTTTCACATTTTCCATCATGTCTATGTTCTTCCAGATCACATACAAATTTACCCGAATTAAATGTAAGCAGCGTTCCCGGTTTTACATATAGTTCTTTTGAATCCAGATATGCATACTCTTCGTTATTTGGATTCTCTCCCCAGTACACAACTCTAACCTTCGCGTTTTTATTCATTTTCCAAAGAGCTTTGTACACATGACTCTCTGCCGGAACCGTGTCTGCGATCGTATCCGCAATTCCATCACCCGGTCCGTTGGTAATCTCATCCCATCCGATAAAAGTATATCCGGGTTTTACAGGTGTTCCAATCTTGCCTGCCAGATCCGCACCATATCTGGCATACATGGAATACACACCAAAACCACCATCCAGATCAAAACGTGTCAAATAATATGTCCTGTTAAAATAAACTTCTACCCTTGTACTTCCATTGGCTGCTATCTCCGGCGTCTCATGAAGCAGTTCATACATTCCTTCATATGAGACAGTCTTATGAGGCACCAATGCTCCGGTCAGACCGGAAAGTGTTTCTACACTTTGAAAGGTATATCCGTCATCTTCTATATTTTGAAAATATATTGCAATCTGATATTCTACATCTGTAGGTTTATATATTACCGTATAGGTGATATCCTCTGTAACTTTTACACCTGTAAGAGACAAAGAATCCACCTGCTCTTCATTATAATAAGGCAAGTATCCTTGCACCTTGGGAAACATAAAAGTCGTAGTAATTTCCTGTCCCATAACAAGTTGAGCCACGTCCGGATTGGCAGCTTCTGTAACCCCATCTTCAAACAAATATTTAATGGTAATATAGCATTCAACATCAGAATCCATTACGTTAGAAACCATTGCGTCAGAATCTGATACCGTTCTACGTCTGGCAAATAACATAACATCTGCACCTGACACCACTGGTACCTCTTCTATGTCATCATCTTCCTGTTCTTGAATGGTTATCGTAATCGCTTCTCCAATCAATGATTTGGATCCTGACGTGGACACACAACGAACACTTGCCGTATTGTTTTGCAACACTGAAGAAAGCATTCCAATATTGACATCAATATCAGCTTCCTCTTCTCCATAGATATCTACCCAGCTATCTTCCGCATAAACCTGCCATTTATAAGAAACCTTACCTTGAAGAGTAGACTTGCTGCAAAAGGTCAGTGTATCATAATATGACATGGTTGCCTCTGTCACAGCATTTCCATTCTGATCAAACACATAATTCTTTCCACTGTCAGATATATACAATGAAACCGGTACATCTGTGCTATCGATATGCATGATATACGGCTTATTTTTCAATTTTTCAGGAAGCTCATATCCCGGTGCGGCTTTCACTGAATACCAAAGATATTCTCTTTCACTATCATAGTAATAATTGGTGATCACAAGCTCCATATCATCATCCGGAATCTCGTCTTCCCCAAATTCTTCGTTGTAAATCCAGTAATCATCACTATCCCAGAATGCATCGTCATAGGCTTCCGGTTTATCACAAATATGATAATTGGCCCAATCATCTATATTAAGCGTTGCAATATTGCCCACTAATGCACCGGGGTTTTGTAAAAGAGCGGCATCAATTCCTTCACCCACAACTGTGAAAGCAGTGAACGGTATCGCAGTCACGCACATAACTGCAAAAAGAAGTGCAGCAATTATTCTATATGTTATTTTTTTATACATTACTGCCTTCCTCCTTCGCCTGATTCTTTCTAAGCAATTCTACCAAAAGCTTCATCGGCTCCTTCAGAGCCGTCAATCTGAATTACAGTAGCACGAAACTTAATAGCTATCCCACTCATACTGCCAATTTCATTCTTTGTAATATCCGGACTGACATGGACTACCCCTCCCTCAATCACTTCTGTTGAAAGTGAGGTGTTTGGTGCCAGCTTTCTGTAATAAACATATGTTGTCTCAGATTCATCTCCAAAACTTTTCAAATAATTCCATCCTTCTGCAATTGTCCACTGCATCCTATCGGAATTCACAGAAAAAGCTTTGCTGTCTGTAATTGCCCAGTGATTGGAAACCACCACCTCCACAAACACATAAGTGGCAGCTTCACTCCCCGTAAACTTTACCACAGCACTCTTCTGAATATCCACTCCCGGAATGATCATCATCGTTCCATCACTGCCAAAATCTCCGCTCTCTGTCAGAGTCAGGTTGCCAAAGCCGATTACTCTTGCAGTATCATAACCGGTGTCTGAGGTAGTGTAACGCGCATAAAGCCCGCTGGTCAGGTAGATAGAGAACAAGGTAAGGCAGAAAAGAATGCAGGCAATGCACATGGGAATATTCATTTTGGCGCGTCTTCTTGACCTGATCATGATTCTGCTTCACCCCTTTCCTAATTCGAGCAGCACCTTATACTACTCTAATGTTTCCTCTTTCAAACGTCTGATCTCATCTATAATCTTCTGCCGTTCCTCATCATCCTTATCCTTTTCTTTTCTGTGGGGAATCTCAATAAGGGCTATTGCTGCTGCGATAATACATATAGTTCCTATAGGAGTCTTTAAGAAACTCACACATTTCCCCGCAAAGGAGTTCCACATCAGAACCTTCCCTTTGATATCAGCTGCACTAATGGGCTCATCTGCCACATTGTTGGCATCACCTTTTGTGATAATACTATCACCATCGATTGCTATGATTCTATGAACTACCAAAGAATTTATATTCTGATAAACTACGATATCATCTACTGCATAACTTTCCGATTCCTTAACCAGAATCAGATCGTCTTTGGAAATCACAGGCTCCATACTGCCGGACAAAACGATGGCTATTCCGTAGCCAAAAGGCATGGGCAGCCGGTTTCCTACCAGACTTCTTGCGTTTGCAAAATATATATTAATGCCAAGTATGGAACCACAGACTACTAATAATATCCATCGCAGTATGATTTTCCATTTTTTTCTCATTCTTGTAACCTGTCTTCCTTCCGTTCCTTCTCTGACCCCTGAGTTTTCCCTTCCCTTGTCTTGAGAAACATCAGAATAATAATGATTAATAACGAACCTGCTGCCAGGATGACCCACAGTGCAACCATACTGTCATCACCCGTTTTCGGTATCATACCGATATCGGCACTGGGATTGGTACTCTCTGTTGCAGTGGTATTGATCACAATGGTAAAAGTCAGATCTTGCGACACTGCCAGATCTCCCAGCCAGGTGTCCCAGTTATCATTTCCACTTTCATAAGGCCACTCCCATTCCAGAACATAATAACAGTATCTGCCCTGGCTAAGTGTGGCGGAATCTTGTGCACCATTCAGAGTTGCCACCTCGGCATACTCCTCCTGATCGCCCACGATCCACTTGCCGTCGTGGCGGCTGAGCCTGCCGGTAATGGGCATGGCTACATCACCGGGTGTGAAATAAGCATCTATGGACACGGTGTAGTCCATGGGCACATTTCCTGTGTTTTTTAATTTAAAGGTGTATGAATTCCGAGTACCGGGGGCAATAATCTTATCACCGTTGTCGCTGCTTACTGTCACTTCATGATCGTCGTTTTCGTGGGAGATGCGGAAAATCTCCACTTGGGTATTGGTAGTCCAGACGCTTGCCTCATCATAAGTCTGGAAACCGGGGCTCTTCTGTTCTTCTGTTCCCTGAGTGGTGCCTTGGGGCTTGTTAGTGCCTCCCGACTGGTTAGTGCTTTCTGTCTGTTCAGTGCCTGCTGCCTGTTCAGTGGATTCCACCGTTTCCTGACCCGCGCTTTGCGTAGTATCCGGCCCGGCATCTTGTGTCGCAGTCTGCTGATTGCTGCTTTCATCAGTGTTAGGCGTCATAGCGGATGTGGATTCTGAAATATCAAAATCCTGCC
>JAFYSG010000093.1 GCA_017559435.1 Lachnospiraceae bacterium | reverse complement strand
ACACGACTGGAAGTTTCTATCGATGAGCCGTTGAACGTGGATTGGGACGGAAATGAATTGCTGTTATCAGATATTCTTGGTACGGATGAGGACGTAATTTATCGGGATCTGGAAAATGAAGTGGAGCGCAAGCTTTTGATGAAAGCAGTGGGTAGGCTTTCAGAAAGAGAAAGGACTATTATAAATCTGAGATTTGGTCTGGGAACAAGAGACGGTCAGGAGATGACACAGAAAGAAGTGGCAAATCTTTTAGGTATTTCTCAATCGTATATATCCCGCTTAGAGAAGAAAATCATGAAGCAGCTGAAAAGGGAAATGAGCAGCGTATGACCCGTTGCTCATTTTTCCTATATTGTAAAAAAGTGCTGGAAAATAGAACTGATATGGTATATACTAATTTGTAGAAGTTGTTGATTACCGAAAAGTAGATAAAGATTGTTGAGGATAGAAAGATGATTCAACGTGAAGATATATTGTCAATGGATTACCTAAAAAAAACAGAATTTACCGGCTGCTACCAGGGCATGCGGTATCGCTTAGAGGGGATCAATGGGGAAGAGGGGAAACAATTAAAGGTGACAGTATGGCCTGAACCTTTTAATTTCTGGAAAACATCTGAGGAGAAGAAGCGGAGTGCAGTGTTTGCTTTTGCAGAAGAAGGCGTGGTGGAAGCTGTGGAGTGGATGAATGAGCGGTTTGAGAAAGATAATGAGCTGTGGGATCATTCCTGGGACAGATGGACAGACTATAAGATGGAGTAAATTATGTTGAAATATTTAATGAGAGATTTATTGTCTGCACTGCGTTTTCTGCCATGGGGAATCGGGGCAGGTATTGTTGTTGCCATGATCATAAACAAGGTGAATGAAAGGCGTGTCCGGACAGGAAGAAAGTCTGTAGCGGCTCTTGCAGTAGTGTGCTTTTATATGTATGTGGTGATTCTTATGATGATCACTTTTTTCTCCAGGGAAAGCAGTTTGGGCAGGATGATCGACCTGGAACTGTTCTCTACTTGGGGGATCAATGACAGGAATAACGCTTATGTGATAGAAAACGTACTCTTGTTTATCCCCTATGGCATGGTATGTCCCTGGTATCTGAAAAGGGCGAGACATTTTGCATCTTGTACTGCGATGGGGCTTCTGACCAGTCTTTTCATTGAATGGCTGCAGCTTGTGACCGGGAGAGGGGTATTCCAGATCGATGACATCCTCACCAATATGTTGGGAAGCATGATCGGGTATATAATATTTTGGATTCTTTGCAGGCTGATCAGAAGCACCGGGAAAAATTAAGGTTATGCTGAAAGATAAGTGCGCATAGTTCGCAGGGCGTTTTTTTCCAATCTGGACACCTGCGCCTGGGATATGCCGATGATATCAGCCACTTCCATTTGTGTTTTTCCTTCAAAGAATCGGAGGGAAATGATCTCGTGTTCTCTTGTGTTTAATTTTTTCATAGCTTCACTTAAGGAGAGATGTTCTACCCAGGTCTCTTCTTTGTTTTTCTTATCACTGATCTGATCCATGACATAAAGGGTATCGCCACCGTCTGTATAAATGGGCTCATAGAGGCTCATAGGGTTCTGAATGGCATCCATTGCATAGACAATGTCCTCTTTGGAAATGCCGATCTCAGTGGCGATCTCTTCGATGGTGGGCTCCTTCAAGTTCTTGCGAGTGAGATTTTCTCGGGCATAGATGGCTTTATAGGCAGTATCCTTTAAGGAACGGGATACCCGGATGCTGTTATTATCTCGTAAGAAACGTCGGATTTCTCCGATTATCATGGGGACAGCATAGGTTGAAAATTTGACATTCAGTGTGGAGTCAAAATTGTCGATTGCTTTGATCAGACCTATGCACCCAATCTGAAACAGATCATCCACGTTTTCATTGCTGGAAGAAAAACGCTTGATGACGCTTAAGACCAGCCTGAGATTTCCTTCAATATACTTTTCCCTGGCCTGTTTGTCCCCGGCTTCTATTTGGTTAAAAAGAGTCTCCTTCTCCTCTGCATTTAAGAGGGGAAGTTTTGATGTATTTACGCCGCAGATTTCTACCTTTCCTTGTGCCATGATCCTACGTTTCCTCACTTTCCTTTACCTATTTTGCACGTTTAGAAATTGTCTATTTATCTTTGGCACAAAAGCTACTGATATCAGTATGCGCGATTCTGCGTCAGGATATACTTTCCAATAAAAAAAGGATGGGCTGTGTAATGTGCTGAAAGGAGTATCCACAAGAACAAAGAGAGAATATAATAATAAAAAGCTTAGGAGTATCATATGCTTTTTTCTGAATTTAAATGTAAGGATGTTATAAATATCAGAGACTGTAAGAAATTAGGCAAAGTCTGTAATGTGGAATTTGATCCTTGTTCAGGCTGTATATGCAAGATTATGGTGCCGGGAGAGAGTAAATTATTTAGTTTTTTGAGATGTGAGCCGGAAATCACGATTCCCTTTAAAGATATCCGGCAGATTGGACCGGATATTATCTTAGTAGATATCAAGTGTTGAAAATTGTTTTTGGTTGACATTATTCCAAAAATCCCTTAAAATAAAAAAGGAAAAATAGTAACTTGTTACAAGGAGGTACCAATGAAGTGTCCTTACTGCAGCCATGATAATACCAGGGTCATTGATTCCAGACCGGCGGAAAACAATGCTATTAGGAGAAGAAGAGCTTGTGATGAATGTGGAAGACGTTTTACCACATATGAGAAGGTGGAGACGATTCCACTGATCGTTATCAAGAAGGATGATAATAGAGAAGCTTTCGACCGTACTAAGCTGGAGGGGGGTATCCTTCGTGCCTGTCACAAGCGTCCGGTAAGCGCGGAGCAGATCTCTAATCTTGTGAATGATGTAGAGAATGAACTGTATGACATGGGTGCATTGGAAATTCCTTCCCAGACTATCGGTGAAATGGTGATGAATAAGATGAAGGAGTTGGATGCGGTGGCATATGTGCGTTTTGCTTCTGTATACAGAGAATTTAAAGATATCAATACTTTTATGGATGAGTTAAGAAGTGTGCTGAAGTAGTAGATATAAAAGAAATGGTTATAGAGTGTTAAAACTGCAGCACTGACGTGGATTGGTAAGTGTTGCAGTTTTCAGATTTTTGTATATTGTATAGAAAAGAGGGTCAGGTATGTTACATCGATTTTATCCGGACAGGGAAGCAGATACTGCATATGAGATAGATTATGAGGGATTGTACCGGCAGGGTTACAGGGGGATTATTTTTGACGTGGACAATACTCTGGTTCCTCATGGCGCACCGGCGGATGAACGGGCAATCTTTCTTTTTAACCGACTTCGCAGTGTGGGCTATCAGACCGTTCTACTCTCCAACAATAAGGAACCCAGAGTGAAAAGCTTCAGTGAAGCTGTGGGTTCAAAGTACATATTTAGTGCAGGAAAACCGGGCATTGCCGGCTATGAGCGTGCCATGAATCTTATGGGTATGACATCTAAGAATACAATATTTGTGGGAGACCAGCTTTTCACAGACGTATGGGGAGCTAAGAAGGCAGGGATTCTGAATTATCTGGTGAAGCCCATCCATCCTAAGGAAGAGATACAGATTGTGCTGAAACGCCAGTTGGAGCGGGTGGTTTTGTTTTTTTATCGTAAACAGAAGTGAGGAATAGAGGAAATGTATGATGGATATACACGCACCTGTGGATTGATCGGCAATCCTGTGGAGCATACCATATCACCACTGATTCATAATTACTTGGCTGAGAAGATGGAGGATAATTTGGTCTATGTACCCTTCCATGTGCCACAGGGCCAAGTGGAGGAGGCGGTTAAGGGAGTCTTTGCACTGAATCTTTTGGGCTGCAATGTGACAGTACCTTATAAAAGTGAAGTGATTCCCTATTTGGAGCAGATTGATCCGCTGGCACAAAGGATTGGTGCAGTCAATACATTGGTGAGACAGGAGAAGGGGTTTAAAGGCTATAATACTGACATGCCGGGGCTTTACAGAGCCCTTGAGAGAGATGGTGTGAAGATTCAGGGAGCAGAGACGTTGATATTGGGAGCAGGCGGTGTGGCAAGAGCAGTCGCCATATTGCTGGCTGAAAAAGGCGCTTCCCGCATTGTAATTTTGAACAGGAGCGTTGAAAAGGCGTTTCATATCGCACAAGAGGTCAATGGGTACGTAGGCAGAGAGTTGGTAGAGGTATTGCCGCTTACAGAGTATAGAAAGCTGACAGGCAGTTATTTGGTCATTCAGGCTACCAGTGTGGGTATGTACCCCAGGGTAGATGAGGTGGTCATTGACGATCCGGATTTCTACAAATTGATCCATACGGGATATGATCTGATCTACAATCCGCAGGTTACCCGGTTTGTGCAGCTTGTCCGGCAGAGTGGCGGCAAAGCTTATAATGGTCTGGGAATGCTGTTATATCAGGGTGTCATAGCCTATGAACTTTGGACAGGCAAAGCAGTCAGTGATGAGTTGGCTGATAAAGTCTATGACAAGATGGTGGAAGCAATGGGCAATAAGAATCTTGTCATGATGGGTTTTATGGGAAGCGGCAAGACTTCCGTGGGGATGGAATTGTCTTATCTTAGAAAGAGTGTCTTTGTGGATACAGATCAAATGATCGAAGAAAGGGAAGGCAAGAGTATCAGTGAAATTTTTGCCACAGAAGGAGAAGAGGCTTTTCGTGACAAGGAGACAAAGCTTTTAAAGGAATTGGCCGGGAGTCTTCACGGCAAGATACTGTCTGTGGGTGGCGGCACACCGCTTCGGGAAGAAAATCGCAGGCTGTTAAAGGAGATTGGTACAGTCATCTATTTAAGGATCTGTCCGGAAACGGTATACGAGAGACTTAAAAGTGACAATACCAGACCGTTGCTTCAATGTGAAAATCCTCTGGAACGTATCTGTGCTTTGTTAGAACAGAGAAAAGAGGTTTATGAGGATGCAGCTGATGTAGTAGTGGATGTGGATGGTCTTACCATGGAGGAAGTGATCTCTATCATACAATCAAAGATCACAAGTAGTTTAGATACAGAAGAAGTAAAACAAATTGAAAAAGGAGCAGAATAAAATGAAGTTACTGGTGATCAATGGACCTAACTTGAATTTTCTGGGAATTCGAGAGAAAAGTGTATACGGAACTCAGAATTATGATTATCTTTTAAAGATGATCGGGGATAAGGGACAGGAAGAAGGACATGATATTACTGTGTTCCAGAGTAATCATGAGGGCGCTATCATCGACCGGATCCAGGATTCCTTTTTTGACGGCACAGAAGGAATTGTGATCAATCCCGGCGCATTTACCCATTACAGCTATGCCATCAGGGATGCACTGGCCAGTATCACAGTGCCTAAGGTGGAGATTCACATATCAGACATTACTAAAAGAGAGGAGTTTCGTAAGGTTTCGGTGACTGCCCCGGTATGTGACAAGCAGATTTATGGTCAAGGATTGACCGGATATTTGATGGCGATCGACTTTATTACAAATTTTTCTAAGAAATAATGATTTTTTTCAAAAAAACAGTTGAAAAATGTGCGCATTTATTATAAACTGATATAGAATTATAACGTGAATAAATTTAGGAGGAATATATTTATGATTTCTGCAGGCGATTTCAGAAATGGTATTACTATTGAATTAGATAGTAATATTTTTCAGATTGTTGAATTTCAGCATGTAAAACCGGGAAAGGGTGCGGCTTTCGTCAGAACGAAGCTGAAGAACATCAAGAGTGGCGGTGTTGTTGAAAGAACCTTCAGACCCACTGAGAAATGCCCTCAGGCACGTATTGATAGAAAAGATATGCAGTATTTGTATGAAGACGGTGATCTGTACTATTTCATGGACACTGAGACTTATGATCAGGTTGCTCTGAACACTGAGACTGTTGGTGATGCACTGAAGTTTGTAAAAGAGAACGAGATGTGTAAAGTATGTTCTCACAATGGAAACGTATTTTCCGTTGAGCCTCCTCTCTTTGTAGAGTTGGAGATCACCGATACCGAGCCCGGCTTCAAGGGCGATACCGCTACAGGGGCTTCTAAGCCTGCAGTAGTAGAGACCGGAGCTACCGTATACGTACCACTGTTCGTAAACCAGGGTGATGTGATCAAGATTGACACCAGAACCGGTGAGTATCTGTCCCGCGTATAATTAAATAATGTACAAAAAAGCGAAGAAACCCTTGGAAATGGCTTAAATCCAAGGGTTTTTCTTTTGTGCAAAATCACTAAAGAACAGTTAAAAAAGATTTGTAGGTAACAAGTAGGTAACAGGTAGGTAACACTTTT
>JAFYSG010000092.1 GCA_017559435.1 Lachnospiraceae bacterium | reverse complement strand
TAGATTCGACACAAATCGACAAGACTTATTTTGTGAATTTATCAATTCATTTGTATTTATGGGGGAAAAGGCTATTCTGCTAAAAGACATAAAAAAACCGCCAAGAAGTCAGTTCATCTGATTTCTTGGCGGGAAGTTGTTTTATTTGTTCTTTTTCTTAGAGTCAGCCTCTTTCACAGAGGTTACAACCATCTTTGTCAGTGCAAACAATGCCAAAGCATTGGGAAGAACCATCAGGTAGTTAAATGCATCGGTCAGCTCCCATACCAGGTCACTCTGCATAACGGTTCCAAGGAAGATGAATACCAGTGCGATCGCCGTATACACAATGGTACAGAGTTTGGCATTCTTCTTACCGAACAGATAGACCGCATTGATCTTACCGAACATGTTCCAGCTAAGAATGGTAGAGAATGCGAAGAAGAACAGACAGATTGCAACGAACATTGCACCAAAGCCTGAGCCGAAAATAGTGCCGAATGCTGTTTGTGCCAGATTGGTCTTGGTAATTACAGTGCTTGCTGCAGCTGCACCACATTCAGCTAAAGGACCATCTGCTGTGTACAGTGTAGAAATAATAACCAGTGCATTGAGGGTCAGTACTACGAAAGTATCAATGAATACACCTGCCATAGCAACAACACCCTGATCATGGGGATGTTCTACATTAGCCTGTGCATGTGCGTGAGGGGTGGAACCCATACCTGCTTCGTTGGAGAAGAGACCTCTCTTTGCGCCCTGGCTGATGGCTGCCTTTATGGCTGCACCGAATGCACCACCGATGATTGCCTGAGGCTGGAATGCATATTTGAAGATCATGCCGAAGGTTGCAGGCAAGTAAGTGATACGGCAAACCAGGATTACCAGACCGCCTAACAGGAAGACACCCGCCATAATAGGAACTAACTTCTCACATACAGATGCCAGACGCTGTACACCACCAAGGAATATAGCTGCGCAGATAACAACCAAAACAATACCGACAATCCAAGCGGGAACGCCAAATGCTGTTTCGAAGGTAGAGCCAATGGAGTTGGACTGTACCATAGAACCCATAAAGCCTAAGGCCAGAACAGTGGCAACTGCAAAGAACACTGCCAGGAATTTACCAAAGCCGCCCTTAAACGCAGTAGTAATGTAGTAAACGGGACCACCCTGGATATTACCGTCTTTGTCTTTGATACGGGTCTTCTGTGCCAGAGTTGCCTCCGCATAGATGGTTGCCATACCGAAGAATGCGATCACCCACATCCAGAAGATTGCACCGGGACCACCGGTCAGGATTGCACCGGATGCACCTACGATATTACCGGTACCAACCTGGGCTGCGATAGCAGTTGCCAGTGCCTGAAAAGAGGTCATACCGCTAGTGCTCTTGCCGCCCTTCAGGGACAGGTTGCCGAATACCTTCTTCATACCTTCGCCAAAACAACGAATCTGTACGAAACGGGTTTTAATAGTATACCAGAGTCCTACTGCGATCAGCAGAACAATCAGTATGTAACTGGATAAATACTCGTTGATTTTTACCACAACAGGGTAAATTGCATTTTCAAATGCTGCCATAATGGTTTCCTCCTAATGAAAAACGGAACAGCTGACTTTCAGCTGCTCCGGAAAAGCAAACGCAATACCGTGGACAAACCATGTCCACATATGTATCTCTGTCCTTTTACCTGAGAGATTCGGCCGGATATCCAACCTTGCACCTTCGGTACTCATTCTGAGCTTCTCCAGAGCTGCATCCATTCTTAGTCCTCATCCGATTACGGACACCTGAGAGTGTTACTCCTTCGGCAGGCCGGTGGCCATTCCCCTAAGAACTTCAACTGCCGCTATATAATTTGTTCACGCATAAGCGTATCACTTTTTAATGTGGTTGTCAATGATTTTTTTTATTATTACTCTAATCCATTTTTCGTTAATCGGTAAAAATATATTTGCTACCGGTCCCACCAGAAATGCACAGATGAAAGTACCGATTCCAAAGGAGCCGCCAAGAAGGAGTCCGATTACTACAAAAGAAACATCTACAATGATACGGATCACTCCAAAGTTCTTTTTTAGTTTATCAGAAAGTACGATGGATACCAGATCATTTGGACCGGTGCCGGCATCGGATTTGATCACAATTGTCATACCAAAAGCAAGAATGATACATCCCAGACCATTGATTAAGATTTTAAGCGGCAAAAGATCAATATTACCGATAGGGCCGGACAATATGTAAGTAAAAGCATCAATGATCGGTCCCCCGAAAATCATGCAAAGGATCGTGCCGATTTTGATATATGAGCGGTCAATGATCAACAAAGCTAAGATGATCAAAAAACAGATAGCGATATGAGTATTGCCATGTGATTGCAGCGGCCACCGGGGAAGTTCGGCGGTGGTTCTGAAAATTCCCTGCACTAACACGTTAAAAGGGTCTGCGCCCAGATCTGCCAGCAAAAATAATGTGACTCCCAGGTGTGCAATGGTTAGTCCCACCAACAGAATGACAATTCTTACGAAAACTTGTTTAAAGGATCTCTTAATCATTTATTGTCTCCTTATGTAAAGAGAGAATAGATGTATCTATCCTCTCTGTAAAAATTCTTTATTTATGGGGCTTATGCAAAGTATCTCTTAAGAAGACCTTCGAATGCTTTACCATGTCTTGCTTCATCGCGAGCCATCTCATGCACGGTGTCATGAATAGCATCCAGACCCAGCTCTTTTGCTCTCTTAGCCAAATCGAACTTACCGGCAGTAGCACCGTTCTCAGCGTCTACTCTCATCTCCAGATTCTTCTTGGTGGAAGCGGTTACCACTTCACCTAAAAGCTCTGCGAATTTAGCTGCATGCTCAGCTTCTTCGTAAGCTGCCTTCTCCCAGTACAGACCGATTTCAGGATAACCTTCTCTGTGAGCTACTCTTGCCATTGCAAGGTACATACCAACCTCAGAGCATTCACCTTCAAAGTTAGCGCGAAGATCCATGATGATATCTTCTCTAACACCCTGTGCAACGCCTACTACGTGCTCAGCAGCCCAGGTCTTCTCAGCTGCCTGTACAGAGAACTTCGAAGCGGGAACACCACAAACGGGGCACTTCTCGGGAGCTGCATCACCTTCATGAACATAACCACATACCTGACATACAAATTTCATAATCTTAATCTCCTCTTCTTTTTGAAAATTTTTCGTTTTGTTTTTTATCTCTAATTAAATGTTTACGTCGTAAAGTGTGACTTTATGACGTGGGTTGTGACTGAGGTGCAAGTCCACGGGACTTACAGGTGCAGTCTTTGCAGGTGCCATAGAAGTAAGTGACATGTCCTGCAATGTTTCCGTCGAAATGGGCATTGACCTGATCTACAATATGATCGATGTTGTCCATCTTAAGATCAATAACGCTGCCGCATTCAGAACAGATAAAATGGTAATGGAGGGAGGTGTCGGCATCGAAGTGGTCTACACCATCGCCTACCCGCAGTCTTGCAATCTCACCAATATCGGCTAACAAAGTCAGATTCCGATATACGGTTCCCAGACTGATGTTGGGAATTTGTTGTCTCACATTCATATAAACAACATCGGCTGTGGGATGATCCTTACGTGTCATAAGGAATTCTTTGATCACATCTCGCTGCCTGCTGTGTTTTAGTGCCATGGTTACCTCCTTTCTTAAAAATAAGAATCATTACTAATTTCATTATACTGATAATTTTATAAATGTCAATACTTTTTAGAAAATTTTTTAGAAAATTTTTATCAAAAAATGGAAGGAAGTATGATATACTTAGAGTGTCTTTGGAAAAGGGCAATTTGTCGAGAGGAAGAAAGGTTTCGGCAGACCGGAAAGGAAGTTGCAATGAAGTTAAAAACAAGGCTGCAGGTTACATTTATTACAATTATATTCTTGCCAATGGTTCTGACGATCATTGCCTTTGCGGTGATTGGTATTTATCTAATGAATATGAATCAGGGGTATACGATGCAGGAGCTGGATTATGCCATGATGTCCGAGACCATGGAGACTTTCGTGAATACGGCTGACAAGGCTTATGAGAAGCTGTTGCGCCAAGTGCAGACGGACCCTGTCAGACTGGAGGATAGGGCTTATCTGAAGATGGTGAATGATGAGTTTTCCAGAAAGTCCACCTATATAATAGTAAGAAAAAACGATGGAATTTATTACACCGGCAATGAAGAGGCTGCAAAGCGCATTATGGACAAATTGCCTGATTATGGCGAAGGTGATCTGTCTGAGGATTCCGGTTATTATTTTGACAAGCTGTCTAAGTATGTGAAGCAGATTGATTTCACATTTCGTGATGGAGCCAAGGGCAGCGTCTTTGTAGTGACCAAGATGAATGCATTGATCTCCAGGGAACTGCTGGTTGATATGTTGATTGCGATTTTTTTGATCCTGATCTTTACCAGTGTGATGCTGACTCAGTGGATCCGGAAAGGTGTGTTTCATCCTATTGATGAACTGAATATGGCGATGAAGAAGATCAAGGAAGGAAATTATGACTACATGCTCCAGACCAATGCCAAAGGAGAGATTGGTGATCTGTACCGCAATTATGAAGATATGCGCTTGAGGCTGAAAGAGTCTGTGGAGGAAAGTTCACAGCAGGAGAGACAGAACCGTGAGCTGATCAGTAATATTTCTCATGATCTGAAGACTCCTATCACAGCCATCAAGGGCTATGTGGAGGGTATCATGGATGGTGTGGCAGACACGCCCCAGAAACAGGATAAATATCTGCGTACTATTTATAATAAGGCAAATGACATGCAGAAGCTGATCAATGAACTGACTACCTATTCTAATGTGGAAAACAATCGGATTCCTTATAATTTCCGCCGCCTGAATGTGGCTGATTATTTTGGCGATTGTGTGGAAGATGTGGGCATGGATCTGGAGAATCGGAATATTTCTCTGAATTATTCCAATCTGGTGGAGCCGGATACTATGGTTATCGCAGATCCGGAGCAGCTTAAGAAGGTCATCAATAATATCATCAGTAATAGTGTAAAATATATGAACAAGCGAAATGGTATCATTGACATCCGTATTCTGGATGAGGTGGATTCCATCCGAGTGGAAATTGAGGACAATGGAAAAGGAATTGCACAGAAGGATCTGTCCAAGATATTTGATCGGTTTTACCGCACCGATGCCTCCCGCAATTCGGCCCAGGGCGGAAGCGGTATCGGCCTGTCTATCGTGAAGAAGATCATTGAGGACCATGGTGGTTACATCTGGGCCACCAGTAAAGAAGGAGAGGGCACCTGTATGCATTTTGTGATGAGGAAATACAGGGAGCTTCAGAATGAATAAATCAATTTGAAAGATTTAATGTAGAGCAATGTGCTGCGCGGCAGCAGAATGGAGGAATATATGAGCAGGATTTTAATTATCGAAGATGAAGTGGCCATCGCTGAGCTGGAGAAGGATTATCTGGAGCTTTCTGATTTTCAGGTAGAGACCCGCAATGCCGGCGATGAGGGATTGAAGGCCGCTTTGGAGGAGCAGTTTGACCTGGTGATCTTAGACCTGATGCTGCCGGGCATGGATGGTTTCGAGGTGTGTAAGAGGATCAGGGAGCAGAAGAACATCCCCATCCTGATGGTTTCTGCCAAGAAAGATGATATCGACAAAATCAGAGGTTTAGGCTTAGGAGCAGATGATTATATGACCAAGCCCTTCAGTCCCAGTGAACTGGTGGCCAGAGTTAAGGCGCATATGGCCAGATATGAGAGACTGGTGGGAACCAATGCGAAACCTCAGAATGATGTGGTGGAGATTCGCGGCATCCGTATCGATAAGACTGCCCGCCGTGTGTACGTGGAGGGCGAGGAGAGAACCTTTACCACCAAAGAATTTGATCTTCTGACCTTCCTGGCAGAGAATCCTAACCATGTGTTTACCAAGGAGGAACTGTTTAGAGAGATTTGGGATATGGACTCTATTGGAGATATCGCTACAGTTACAGTGCATATTAAGAAGATCCGTGAGAAGATTGAGAAAGATACAGCCAAGCCGAACTATATTGAGACTATTTGGGGTGTAGGGTATCGATTTAAGGTGTGATAATCAAAGGAGAGGATTCCCAGAAAAAGATAGATGAACAGAAAGGAGCTCTTATGCTTCCGGAAAAATTTTTACAAAGAATGCAAGCAATGCTGGGCCAGGAGTACGAGCAGTTCCTGGCAAGTTATGATCATGATAAATATCAGGCTCTTCGAGTGAACACACTGAAAGCTTCGGCAGAAAATTTTGTAAAGCAGTGCAGCTTTCAGCTATCCCCTGTAGAGTGGACTGTTACCGGCTTTTATTATGAGGCTGCAGACCAACCTGGCAAGCACCCTTATCATGAGGCTGGTGTCTATTATATCCAGGAGCCCAGCGCCATGCTGCCGGCCACTCTGTTGGAGGCGATGTCAGGGGAGAAAATCCTGGATCTGTGTGCTGCCCCGGGTGGAAAGAGTACGCAGATTGCAGCTGCCATGGAGGGACAGGGGATTCTGATCTGCAATGAGATCCATCCTGCCAGAGCTAAGATTCTTTCTGAGAATATAGAGCGTATGGGAATCGTGAATGCTATGGTGTTAAACGAGACACCCCAGAGGCTGGCAGCAATATTCCCGGACTATTTTGACCGCATCATGGTGGATGCACCCTGTTCCGGAGAAGGAATGTTTCGCAAAAACGAGGAGGCTTGTGAGCAGTGGAGTGAAGAAAATGTACAGATGTGCGCTGACAGGCAGGATGAAATTCTGGACTGTGCAGCAGATATGGTGCGCCCCGGTGGGCGAATCGTGTATTCTACGTGTACTTTTGCGCCCTTGGAGGATGAGGGCAGCGTGGAGCGGTTTTTAAGCAGGCATACTGATTTTACCTTGATAAAAGATATGCGTCTGTGGCCTCATAAGGTAAAGGGTGAAGGACATTATGCAGCAGTATTAAAACGACAGGGAGAGGTTCCTGAGGATTACCGGTGTTATGGGAGGAATGGCATAGAGCAGGGGATTCCTAAGGGGAAGAACAGTTTTCAAAAAGAGTGCGGAGATTATCTGGCATTTGAGAAAGAGTACCTGAAGCAGCCTATACAGTATAGGCAGGACGGGCAGGGGATTTTTTTGAAATTCGGTGACCAGCTTTACCTGTGTCCGCCGGACATGCCTGCCACCAAGGGCATGAAAGTATTGCGTCCCGGGCTTCACCTGGGTACTATGAAGAAGAATCGGTTTGAACCGTCTCATGCGCTGGCCCTTGCACTGCGGCCGGAAGAGGTAACATACACTTATGATCTGAGCGCAGACAGCCGTGAGGTCAGAGATTATCTGAATGGCATGACCTTCCCGGCTGAGGGTGAGAAAGGCTGGTACCTTATTACTGTTGACGGTTATAGCATCGGTTGGGGGAAATTAGCAGGCGGTGTGATGAAAAATCATTACCCCAAAGGACTGCGAAAGGGATAAATGTCATGAAGGCAAAAGTGATATACGAAGATGACCATATTTTAGTCAGTTATAAACCTGCAGGACTGGCCACCCAGACCGGTAAGGTAGGACAGCAGGATATGGTCAGTGAGTTGAAGAATTATCTTATGGGAAAACAACGTGGCAAGGAACGATGTGCCGGGGGGCAATGTGTAGGGGCTCAAAGAGCAACTGCTCCATACTTGGGAGTTATCCACAGGTTAGATCAGCCGGTAGAAGGTCTTCTGGTATTTGCCAAAAACAGCAAAGCCGCAGCTGCCCTTACCGCACAGCTGTCTCAGGGTACCCTGAATAAACAATACTACGCAGTTGTAAGTGGACAACCCGTGGATAAGTTTGGGGAGCTTGTGGATTACTTGTGGAAAGATACAGCTTCCGGCAGTGCCATCGTGGTGGATAATCAGATGCCCGGAGACAGGCATTTACCCAAGAAAGCAGTGCTGGAATATCGTGTCATTGACCGGTTATCCACACAGGAACCTGTGACTCTTCTGGATATCCACATTGATACCGGTCGTTTTCACCAGATTCGTGCGCAGTTATCCCATGCCGGTCTGCCTATTTTGGGTGACAGCCGTTACGGTAGTGAGCAATCCAAACTTCTCAGCCAGAGAATGGGTGTGCGTAATGTGGCTTTGTGCGCCTACCGTATTGTGTTAAAACACCCCACAACCGGTAAAATATTGGAATTTGAAGAGAAGCCTCTGGGGACAATTTTCTCCCAATTTTGAAGCGACGTCGTTGTGGTTTGGTGTAGCACGGTATAAAAAAACGAAAATAAGCCATACTACCTGTAATGAAAAAGGCAGGGAGGAAACAGATGGCGACCAAGATAATAAATCAAATGATGCAACATAAAGTTATCACACTGCTCGGAATTATCGGAGCAGTGTATTTTTTTCTGAAATATTTAACACCCCTCCTTGCGCCCATACTGGTTGCCATGCTCTTTGTCACCATTTTTGGCCCGACCTTAAAAAAAATGCAGGAGAAATTCCATATTCACCGTCAAGTAGGAGCCATTCTCCTTCTTCTCATTGCGGTGACTGTGGTGGGCCTGCTGATATGGGTCCTTTTCTCTTGGATCGTGGGAAGCCTGCCTCAGCTCATGGGTAAGTTAGATACCATGGAGCAGCAGGTGAGCGAAGTCATATCAGATATCTGTGCCTCTGTGGGTAAAACCATCGGGATCGACAGTGCCTATTTGGAAGAAACAATGCTGAGTCACTTAGAGAAAGGCATCAACTATTTACAGGAGGATGCTTTCCCGGGAATGTTGTCACAGTCTCTTACGTACGTGAAAGTCATAGGTACAGCCATTGGCTTTCTGGTGACATTTCTCATTGCTTCTGTCCTATTGGCAAAGGATTATGACCGCATCATGAACAATTTGTTGGACAGGGAAGAATGCCACGTCTTTCTGGAGGTCATCTGCGGCATCATCCGCTACATTGCTACTTTTGTCAAAGCACAGCTTCTGATCATGGGAGCTATTGCCGTATTATCTGCTTTTGTACTGTCTATTGTAGGAATCGAAAATGGCGCATTATGGGGTATTCTCTGCGGGCTGTTGGATGCGTTGCCTTTTATCGGTACAGGAATTGTTTTGATTCCCCTGGCCATTGTACAACTGGTCTATGGCCGCATGGGCCAGGCTTTTGTCTGCATTATTCTGTATGGTTGCTGTGCTTTTTTACGAGAGATGCTGGAACCCAGACTCATTGGCAGTCGTATTGGCGTGTCTCCTATCGCCGTGCTGGCAAGTGTGTATGCAGGCATCCAACTCTTTGGCATTTGGGGTATCATCAAAGGCCCCTTGGGGTTTATGATCGCTTTTCAGACTTGGAAAAGTATCCAGCGGAGGAGAGGTAAACTGTAGAAAAGATTTAAATTCTAATATACCAAAAATTTCTGTAATTATTTTTGTCGAAATAGATGGACAAACGCCTCATTTTTTTATACAATAGAAGAAAAAACACAAAGAGGTGTACCATGAAGAAAAAAATATTAGCAGCAGTGTTGGCGGCAATGGTTCTTCTCGTTGGATGTGGTGCAGAAGAGATTCCGGCATCCATTGTTCCCATTCAGCCCCAGCCCATTGAGTCCCAGACGAAAGATACTTCTGAAGACAAGGCTTCAGAGGAGACTAAGGTAACGGAATCTACAGAAGGGGTCAAAGTTGCCGATGAACCTACCATTACTAAAAGGGAAGTGGTAGACGGCAAGATGCAGAGTTATCTGACCGGTGAGTGGAAAGCTGAGGAAGTGGTTAAGCGTCGTAGTATGGCAGTGATGATGCCCAATAATAAGCCCGCTATGCCACAGTACGGAATTACCAGGGCAAGTATCGTCTACGAAGCTCCGGTTGAGGGACGTGTGACCAG
>JAFYSG010000091.1 GCA_017559435.1 Lachnospiraceae bacterium | reverse complement strand
CTTCCTCACTCGTTTTGATACGATTTATCGCATCTCTCTGAATTCTTCCAGAGTTGCTCAATTGAGCTACTTTAGGAATTTTCAGGGTTGCATTACTGTTTATTTGTCAAGGTACATTCGGCAATCACAGGTGAACTACCGAAACGGAGAAGGAGGGATTTGAACCCTCGCGCCGCTATTAACGACCTGCACCCTTTCCAGGGGTGTCCCTTCAGCCTCTTGGGTACTTCTCCAGATAAGCTGATCACCAACTTTATATAAGGGATGAATCTCATTCACTCCCAACGGAGAGAGTGGGATTCGAACCCACGCGCCCTTGCGGACAAACGGTTTTCAAGACCGCCTCGTTATGACCACTTCGATATCTCTCCAAACAAGCACTGTGCTGTTTGTTACCGTTCTCGCTCAGCGCAAGACTTATAATAACAAAAAATCTCTCGACTGTCAACAACTTTTTTCACTTTTTTTCAAAAATTTTTCATCGTATATAATATGTTAATTTTCCGTCCTAGTTAAAAGTAATTGTTCAGCCACCTTCAGATCCTCCGGTGTGGTGATCTTGATATTCTCATAAGAGCCTTCTACCAGCTTTACTCTACAATCAGTGAAAAGTTCTACCACACAGGCATCATCTGTGATCTGCACACCATCCTGCAATAACTCTTTCTCCCTGCCAATCAGTTCCTCATATGCCCCGGTGATCAATGACAATGTAAACACTTGGGGCGTCTGAATCATCCATACCAGGCTCCTCTTTGGGGTATTTGCTGCATATCCTGCCTCATCAGCGATCTTAATGGTATCTTTTACAGGCATTCCAACCACACAGGCACGTTCTTCCTTCACACACGCGTAAGCCTGCTCGATCATATCTTCTGTCACAAAAGGACGTGCCCCATCATGAATAAACACATAGCTTTCCCCGGATGTATATTGTTTTGCCGCCTGCAAACCATTGTACACTGAATGATATCTTTCCTTTCCACCATCCACAATGCAAGAGACTTTAGTAAACCCATATTTCTCCACAATCTCTTCACGGACATAGTCCTTATCCGCTGCTCCTGTCACCAGGATAATATGATCGATCCTGCTTTCCTGAAAGGCTTTCAAAGAATAATAAAGAATGGGCTTGTCCTGTAAAAGCAGATATTGCTTCGCCTTCTTGCTGTTCATTCGCTTTCCCTGACCTGCTGCCAGCAGGATCGCTATCGTTTTCATAGCATCCTCCATTTGTCTTCCTCCTGCTTTCTGAAAAAACCATGCGCACAGTCTTTATCTTTCACCTAATTTAAGATTCGGCACTGCGTTCAGATCATAACCGCTGCGTACTCCTTTGATATATTCATAGTAACCTGCCACACCGATCATCGCCGCATTGTCTGTACAGTAAACAGGTGATGGATGATAAAATGTCACACCCTGTCTGCTGCATGCTTCTTCAAAAGCTGCCCGCAGCGATGAGTTGGAAGCCACGCCTCCTGCAATTGCAAATTTATCATAACCAAATTCCTTCACTGCATGAAGGGAATGCTCTACCAACACCTCGATCACTGCCTTTTGAAAAGATGCCGCCACATCCGCCTTGCAGATGTCCTCACCTTTCATCTGGCATCCGTTCAGGTAATTTAATACCGCTGACTTCAAGCCGCTGAAGCTGAAATCATATTCACTCTCTCCCACTTTTGCTCTGGGAAAATGAATGGCATCCGGGTTACCTTCCTTAGCCAATTTATCAATCTTAGGTCCGCCCGGATAGCCTAAGCCGATAGCCCTGGCCACTTTGTCAAAAGCCTCTCCTGCCGCATCATCTCTCGTGCGCCCCACAATTTCGTACTCACCGTAATCTTTGACCACTACCAGATGAGAATGTCCGCCGGAAGCCACAAGACAGATAAAGGGCGGTTCCAGCTCCTTATTTTCAATAAAATTGGCACTGATATGCCCTTCAATATGGTGCACACCAATCAAAGGAATCCCTGTGGCAAAACTGATGGCCTTAGCCGCAGATACACCTACCAGCAGAGCACCCACCAGACCGGGGCCATAGGTCACGGCAATGGCCGTAATATCCGAAAGCATCACACCGGCCTTGTCAAGAGCTTCTTGGATCACCTGATTGATCTTCTCTATATGTTTTCTGGAGGCGATCTCAGGTACCACGCCTCCGTAAAGTGTATGCAGATCGATCTGGGAAGCAATCACATTAGACAACACTTCCCTGCCGTTTTTTACTACGGAAGCCGCTGTCTCATCACAGGAGCTTTCAATCGCCAGGATTAACACATCTTTTGTCTCACTCATAATTTAGTCCTCATCCTCAAAATTCAGTTCTAACGTCCTGCCGTCCTTAGCTGCTATGGCCTGGGGAAAGATCTTTTTTACATCCTTCATATATTCTTCCGGATGGGTCATGGACGGACTATAATGTGTCAGCCAAAGCTGCGGCACCTCTGACGCTGCGGCAATCTTAGCTGCCTCATACATGGTCATGTGCTTATTCTCTTTGGCTTTCACCAGCTTATCAGGCTCCCCGTACATTCCTTCCAGAATCAGAAGGTCCGAACCTTGGGCCTGCTTCTCGATACTTTCCGTGGGCCTGGTATCTGTACAATAGGTAACCTTCAGACCCTTTCTGGGCTCTCCCAGCACCATATCCGGCGTATAGGTCTGATCCCCGTCTGTGATAACCTCCCCCTTCTGCAATTTGCTCCAATAGGGTTTGGGAATTCCCATCTGTAACACCTTTTCTAACTGAAACTTGCCCGAGCGCTCGATCACCATGCTATAACCGTAGCACACTACATTATGGTTTACCCGAAACGCTTCCAAGCGAAATCCTTCGAACGAAAAACTTTGGAAATTCTCTGTGATTTCCACACACTGGATGTCAAAAGGCAGCTCCGGTGCGATCACACGAAGGGCCCCCACTACTCTGCCAAGCCCCTTGGGTCCGATCAACAATAAGGGCTCCTTTCGCTCCGCATTGCCCATGGTCAAAAGCATACCGGGCAGACCACTGATATGATCCGCATGATAATGGGTAAAGCAAATAATATCAATGGGATTGGGACTCCAGCCTTTCTCTTTCATAGCAATCTGGGTTCCTTCTCCGCAATCGATCAAAATACTTTTTCCATTATATCTCATCATCAATGACGTAAGCCAACGATAAGGCAACGGCATCATACCGCCGGTACCAAGTAAACATACATCCAGCATATCTTTCCTCCTACAAAAGCTCCCGCACCTCTTCTTCATCTACAGGAACTGTAAAACTGCCTGTCCACTTCTCATAACAAGCCTCACACAGATCAAAGCGTTGCCTGATACCATCTCTTTTGCTAAAATAACCGAATGCATGGACTGCCCCAAAACATTCTTCTTTCAAATATCCGTTTTCCACCTTCATCTGTCTGCCGCAACAGTTACATACCACTTTTATCAGCTTGTTGCTCTCCTCTATCTGATATTGACGCATGATAATCCTCCTCAATCTAAAACATCTTCTACATCATTTGTTACAATCAGATTATACCGAAAATCTTGTCAGATTTCAGTGGTAATTGTTGACAGCAGCAAAAAACCGGCTACATTCTCCTGCGCCACATGATCATGGCATCCTCCATAGGCTTCTCATAAAACTTCGGTCTGATTCCCTCTGACACAAAACCAAGCTTCTCATAAGTATGAATTGCTGCCTGATTGCTGACACGCACTTCAAGGGTAAAATCCGCGATTCCACGTTCTTCGCCCCTCTTAATGAGTTCCTTAAGCATAACAAACGCAATACCCTGCCCTCTTTCGGCAGCTGTAACCGCCACATTATTAATATCCCCTTCTCCCAGGAGATTCACAACACCACACATTCCCACAACATTACTATCCAACGTTGCCACAAGATAGAGGCACTTATCATCTTCCAACACTTTCCTGTAAGCCTCTGCCGACCAGGGCATACTGAAACACTCAGCCTCAATGCAGCTGACGCTTTCTATGTCCTCATGCGCCATGGGCCGGATCACCAACCGCCTATTCATGTTGTACCTCGCTCTGCTTGAGCCCTCTCCCGCTCTGCCTGACTCAAACGCAGATACTCCGGCTGATGCTCTGCCGCTGACACCACTCTCCCCTGAGCATAGTAAACCGCTCCCAGTGACGCCACACTTGCAGCCGACTGTCGATTACAATGTGCCGGAGCAAAAGTATAGGGAACTGTCATTTTTTCTGCAAGTTTTCCTGCATAAACAGGCGCCCCGTCTCCCAGAAAGATTACTTCTCTTCCCAATTCATTACAGGCCTCTATCATGGCAGATATATCTACTGCACATTGCTCTTTCACCACATCCATCTGCCATTCTCCGGCCACCGGACGAAAGCTGTAAATACCGGAATACACCTGATTCCTTCTGGCGTCCATCAACGGACACACCAATCTGTCCGTGCCACACAGCTGATATGCCAGCCCTTCCAGGGTAGATACCTCAACCAAAGGCTTGTTCAAGGCAAGCCCCAACCCCTTGGCCGTCGCCGCACCGATCCTAAGCCCCGTAAAAGAACCCGGTCCCGCAGCAATGGCAATGGCATCTATACTATCCAAATCCAGATCGATCATATGACGGATCTCATCCAACATCGGCAGGAGCGTCTGCGAGTGGGTTTTCTTATAATTTACTGTATATTCTGCAAGAAGCACATCATCTTCTACCACTGCCACACTGGCCACCAGGCCGGAACTGTCCAATGCTAATATCTTCATCTTACTTGTCCTCCACAGTGATCCGGCGATAGTCAAAACCTTTCACCAGATCCTTTTCAATCGTGATCTGCGTATACTGCTCAGGCAAGATTTCCTCGATCAAGTTCGCCCACTCGATCAGACAGATTCCCTCGCCATAAAAACAATCCTCATACCCGATTTCTTCCATTTCTTCCACATCGCCGATTCTATAGACATCAAAATGATAGAAAGGCAGCCTGCCTTCCTCATAAATCTGCACAATGGTAAAAGTGGGGCTGTTTACCGGTTCTGTAATCCCCAGACCTTCTGCCACACCCTGAGTAAACACCGTCTTTCCAACACCCAGATCGCCGATCAACGTATACACCTGTCCCGGCTTTGCCTCTCTTCCTATCTGCACTCCTACAGCAAAAGTCTCCTGAGGAGAATTACTCTCGATCACTTTTATTGCCACTTTCCTTACCTCTCTTCCGTCCCCGACCTATTCTTTGATTTTTACCTTTGCCGGCTTCATATGGGTTGAAATCACCTCAATCACCGCTGCTTTCCGGTCTCCAAGCTCTCTCTTTGGCAAAATCGTAGCATTCACCTTCGAAGTATACACAATGATGCTCCTGGTAGTGGAAATGGCTTTTACCATATTTTCCCATGCCTGCTTCTGTTCCACACCATCCTGAGACACAGTCATTCCTTCCTCATCCAGGGTATAGTGAAGGAGCTTCTGAAAAGCCGGATTAAGTGCCTGCTTCCTACTCCTCAGGAAAAGCGTCCAGGGCAAATATAACAACACCACAATGCCTGCAGCCAATAACAGCCACTGAGATTTCATCAACGCAATCACCACCAATAACGCCCCAAAACAGCTTCCCAACAGTCCCGACGGACTGTTATAGGTATGTGTCAAAAGATAATCGTACAAATCTCCTGCATTGATCTTCACATCTACTTCTACCATTCAGAATTCCTCCAATAAACATCTGAGAAACAAAAACATTAAAAAAGCAACCGCCCTGTCAAGGATCAAAGGTTGCTATTTGATGTAACTATAAACCAAGGTGAACCACCTACTGCCGATACCCCGCTTTAATGATCGGGCTCAAAGGCTTATAAATCAGCATAGTCACAATAGACGCAAACCCACCCTTGATCAGATTCATAGGTGCCACACAAGCCATCACAAAATTCACGATACTATCCCCTGTCGCCAGAGGATTCACTGCCATCCCGGCTTGCAGGATGGATTCCATAGGCATTCCAAACAACGCAGAAAATGCCGGTAACAGATAAACAGCATTAAATGCAGTGCCAAACACGGTCAGGATCAACGTCCCAACCACACAGCCAACAATAGCACTACGCTTCTTCTTCCCAAAAGCATAAATCACAGACGCCGGCAGGATAAAACTACAACCGATCACAAAATTCGCCAAATCCCCTACAAATGCAGTACTGGTACCCTTTATCAAGAGCTTCAGTAATATCTTTAGAAATTCCATCATCACCCCGGCCGCCGGTCCGAAAGCAAAAGCTCCTATTAAAATCGGCAACTCACTGAAATCCAGCTTATAAAAAGGCGGCGCAAAGGGCAGCGCAAAATCAAACAAATGCAAAATCGTGGCTATAGCCGAAAACATCCCGATCATCGCCATCTTACGGGTAGTAAAAATCTTCTCCTTCACTCCCCGTTTCTTCTGGGCCAACTTCTCAAACAAAAGCGCCGCCAGAAAGATCGCCACAATGATCGCCAGAAATTCCAACACAAACACAAGGTTCTCAGTTACACTTTGAATTAATTCTTTTAATCCATTCATCCTCTTATCTCCTTCTTCCATCCAGACTGTACTGTTGGTCCCGGACTTACACCGGATCAGCCGCAGAGCTTCTCTGCGGGTCGCGGACTTTGGCTTGCGCCTCACCGCCAGTAGGGAATTCCACCCGTCCCTGAAGTTCGTTATTCAGTTATGTGCTTAGTATAGTATTCTTCTATGAGAAATGCAAGCACTTTTTATAAAAATTACTTGTCAAAAACGAAAAAAACGGAATCATTTTGTTTTATATACGCAATCTGCCAAGCTGCTCCTCAGCTTCCTTCAAACTGTGATAACCATACATCTTAGCACTGTGCCCCATAATGACATAGGTCAGATTTTTATTTACCGTGGCATATTCCACCACATATCTACCGTACAACTCCAGCATTTTGTCAGAATAGGTACTGATCTCGCCCCGCAGATAGGTCTCATAAGAAGTATTGTATCGATTATCTTCTTTGGTGTGAACGCTTCTGGCATTACCTGCAAGTGTAGGATAATGCTGCTCAAATTCCTCCATCCAGCCCACCTGTAGCTTGACTATGGCTTCAATGATGGCTTTCTTCTGTTCGCTGATGACCGGAAAATGATGTTTGATTCGGCCATACTCCTCCGGTGCAGTACTTTCCATCATACGACCATACTTCTCCTCAATCAGATTGTGGCCGTTGCTTAATTCTCTTTGGAAATCGTACAGATACTGCATTAACATGGTACGATTCCAGGTCAGATACTGGCTCTTTCGCATGATGGAAAAGGTAAACCAATCGTCCTGGCAGGACGCTCTTCCGCCTACATTGCGTACCTTGTCAAAAGCTGCAAATTCCAACCTGGTGATTTCCTCCACCAATGCCTTATCTGTCATGGCAGCATACCGGGCTTTTTGCAGAAGCTCCGGGGTGTGGGCATCCAGATAAGGATCCGTATCACTGATATAACCGGCCCGGTAAAGCTTATGTGCCAATGCATTTGCCAATGCTTCTATTGCCTGTGCAACGCTGTGATTCTCCACCACCTCTTGCAGCAGTGCCTTTACTTCCTCACAGCCTTTAAGATGCTCCAGCCCCTTTACCAGCCACTTGTCATGGGGCGGATATTGATTCTCCATGTAGTAGCACAGTTTCGCAGCTTCTTTGAGGCAATCCCCAAGCATCATCTGTGCTGTCACATGATCCCGGCGATTTAACATACGGTCATAATTATATTGCCCTGTCTGAGAGAAGGCGGCTGCGCTTTCAGCCAGTTTGAGATACTGTATCTGCTCCGGATAGCCTTTTTGAAGTTCT
>JAFYSG010000090.1 GCA_017559435.1 Lachnospiraceae bacterium | reverse complement strand
TAAGGGGGTAGCAGTTCGGCCAAGTCAGAGGCGCGGGCGACAAGCAGGTCAAGGAAGCAGGATGGCCAATCACCTGGGGCAGGCAGTGGTTGTTTGCTTCGCAGTTGCAAGACGGTAAGAGTTACTAAGGATTATGAATAGATGGGAATGGAAGCTAAGGTCAGAGCACAAACGGCAAAACTCGTCGCTGCGCTCCTCAAACATGTTGCCTTATTGTGCTCTAACGCTTCCATTCCCGTCCATTCATAACCCTAAGTAACTCTAACAGTCTTGCAGATGTCGAAGCAAACAAACACTGCCTGCCCCAGGTAATTGGCCATCCTGCTGCTTTGACCTGCTTGTCGCCCGTGCCTCTGACTTGGCTGAACTGTTATCTGCAGGCAAATATTTATTATACGTACTCTTGACAAATTAAATAAATAATGCTATATTTATTAACGGTTGTAATAAATTTGTAACATTTTTTTACAACTCTGATATAGTAATTGAGGGTTGTTTGTAACGACAGGAGGACAGTATGATTCGAGGTTCTGTGAGAATCACAGCATGCGCATTGGCAGCAGCCATTGTATTTTCAGGAATCGGCATAGACGCTCAGGCAGCGGGCATGTCGTCCGTTCTGCCTAACAGTGGAGTAAATATAGCATTATCAAAAGGAACTACATTAGAGACGCTTCAGCAACAGACAGGTGATACCACCGCTAAAGTGGAATCGATTCTGGATCGTGTGGCTTTGGAAGAGGCACGTAGGGAAGCGGGTATTCAGGCAGTTCTTGCGGAGGATGCAGAGCTTAGTAAACTGGTCATTGCACAGGTCAATGATTATGTGAATGTGAGAAGTATTCCCAGTGAAGAAGGAGAGATTCTTGGTAAGCTTTATAATAAATCCGTAGGTACTTATCTTGCGGAAGAAAACGGTTGGTATCAGATATCTTCCGGTACCGTAACCGGATATGTAAAAGCGGAGTATTGTGTGACAGGAGAAGCTGCCATTGAACTGGCGAAGCAGGTTTGTACCAGATTTGCAACCGTAGATACCGAGACGTTGAAGGTTCGTACGGAACCTAGTCTGGAAGCATCGGTTCTGACGTTGGTTCCGTATAAAGAGGAACTGGTGGTGTCAGAAGAGGTAGAAGGTTGGGCGAAGGTGGATACCAATGAAGGTAAAGGCTGGGTGTCTACCGATTATGTAGTGCTTAGCCGTGAATTTGTGGAAGCAGAGTCCAAAGCGGAGGAAGCAGCGCGTCTGGCTAAGGAAGCAGAAGAACGCAGGAAGGCTCGTGAGGCAGCAGCGAAGACTTCCAAGAAGAAGACGAGTGTAACTTATACCGTAGATACCGGCTCAGGCAGTGAGATGGGTCAGGCGGTTGCAGAATATGCATTGCAGTTTGTGGGTAATCCTTATGTGTATGGCGGTGTAAGCCTTACCAATGGGGCAGATTGTTCCGGATTTGTAATGAGTGTATATGCTAACTTTGGTGTGAAACTTCCCCATTCTTCCGCAGCAGACCGTAAGCAGGGGTATGCAGTGGATGGCCTAAAGAACGCACAGCCGGGAGACTTAATCTGTTACTCCGGTCATGTGGCTCTTTATATCGGCAATGGTCAGATCGTGCATGCAGCCAACTCTAAGAAGGGTATCATTGTATCCAAGGCAGATTACCAGAAGATTCTGGCGATCAGAAGAATTTTCTAAGTTGTGATTTTATATTTATAAAAGAGGCAGAAGCAGCAAATGACTGTTTCTGCCTTTCTTGTGCATCCTGTTGTACTACCAATGGCTAAATTTGTCAAAATATTAAAATCACTGACTGACAATGAGGTGGGTGGTGGGATTGTGCATTTTTAACAAAGAAAATGCGGCATAGTGTAGGAAGTTAACAGTGCCTGTAGATTTGGCAAAAAAGTTATCCACACAGAAAAATGGCAAAAACATGGCAAAAGTTACTTATACACTGATTTATCCACATTATCCACATGATTTTTATGTAAATTAAGGTTAAATATTATGGTAACTTTGGGAACGAGTGTTTTGGTAAGTTGTAATAAAAATCAAGATTTGTAGAAATTTGTCGTTTTTTATCTTGACATTTTTAATGTCAAATATCTATAAAAAATTGATAAAGTTGTTGCAAAATACATAGAATATATGATATAATGAATACACAATAAATTACTGAAAGGGATGAGCAGCATGAAATTTATTATTGTAGGCAGAAATATTGAAGTGACACCCGGATTAAGAGCAGCTGTAGAGGACAAGATTGGTAAGTTAGATAAGTACTTTAATCCTGACACAGAAGTGCATGTAACCTTAAGTGTTGAAAAAGATCGACAGAAAATTGAAGTTACGATACCGGTAAAAGGCAGTATCATCCGTTCCGAACAAGTCAGCAATGACATGTATGTATCCATTGATCTGGTAGAAGAGATCATTGAAAGACAGATGAAGAAGTATAAGAATAAAATCGTAGACATGCATCAGAGCGCAGGTTCTTTCAGTCAGCTTTTCGTTGAAAATGATTATATGGATGAAGAAGAAATCAAGATTGTGCGTACTAAGAAGTTTGATATTAAGCCTATGTATCCTGAGGATGCCTGCATTCAGATGGAGCTTTTGGGGCATAACTTCTTTGTATTTATCAACGCCGAGACCGATCAGGTGAATGTAGTGTACAAGAGAAAGGGCGACACTTACGGATTGATCGAGCCGGAAAACTAAGGGAAAATCTAAGAGAATAGAGATTTGGGAGCGTGTGGAAACTTACACGCTCCTTTTTCATATAATGAAGAGGAAAACTATAAGTTGTGGAGGGTACATATGAGCAAGCTTAAGAAGATGATTGTTTTGGAATTGATTCTTGTGGTGATGCTTGCAGTGGGAATCGTGGTGCGCAGTAGTGTTTGGAAGGGAAAGGAGTTAGACGGTGGTACGGTGAATACATCGACACTCAGTGCGGAGAAAGAGTTTATTAAGTGGGTAGATTTTAATGTAAGCTATGAGGCGCTTTGCGCGGCTTTCGACTGGGCAGTTAAGACCCATGATACAGAGCATCCGGTAGATTTTGTGGAGTTGCTTAGCTTTACTGCGGCGAAGACCGGAGGGGAGTTTGAATCGAAAGCCCTTAAGATATTGAAGAAGGCGGCGAGTGAACTGGCAGAGGGTGAGACCACCATGGAGGAGCTTACGGAGGATTTGAAGTATTATACATATTACCGGGAAGCTTACGGAGCAGTACTTGACGGAATGGTGGGGGAGTTTGAGGAGGAATACATCAATGAAGATGGGGAAAAGTGTTTTCGCAAAGTGTATGGACTGAAGGCTTTTTTTCCGTTAGCCAAAGGCTTTGATTATACGCACTATGATGATTTCGGTGCAGGAAGGAGTTATGGATATCAGAGAAAACACTTGGGGCATGACATGATGGGGCAGATTGGTACGCCGATTATCAGCATTGAGTCCGGGTATGTGGAAGTTATGGGTTGGAATCAATATGGAGGGTGGCGCATTGGTATCCGGAGCCTGGATGGAAAGCGGTATTATTACTATGCACATCTGAGGCAGAATTACCCTTTTGCGGAAGGACTTGAAGAGGGGGATCTGGTGACAGCCGGTGATGTGATAGGGTATATGGGACATACAGGTTATAGTACGAAAGAAAATGTGAATAATATTGAAGTTACACATTTACACTGGGGATTGGAGTTAATTTTTGATGAGTCCCAGAAGGAGTGTGACAATGAGATATGGATCGATGTGTATCCACTTACCAGATTTCTGGCAAAGCATTGTCAGCAGGTGGAGAAGGTAGAGGGAACCAGGGAATGGGTTAGGACGGTTAGAATCGTAGATCCTGCATTGGAAAAAGATCCTGAATTAGAATAAATTTAAAAGTTTACAAAGTCTGTCTAAATCCATTGCAAAAGCTAAACGGCTATGTTACAATGGTAAAGATGGAGAATGACAAAAAAATAACAATCCTTCCTAATGCCAATAGGAAGTTACAAATGGGAGTTACATATATTTGGAGGAAATAAAATCATGGATTTTACTTTACGCAAAGAACATGAAATGGCGCGTGCTCTTTTCAAAGAGTTTGCCGAAAAAGAAGTAAAGCCTCTTGCTCAGGAGGTTGATGAAACAGAAGAATTTCCCAGAGTCACAGTGGAGAAAATGGCTAAGAACGGATTCTTAGGTATTCCTGTTCCCAAGGAGTACGGCGGACAGGGTTGTGACCCTTTAACATACGCTATGTGCGTGGAAGAGTTGTCCAAGGTATGTGGTACTACAGGTGTTATCGTATCTGCACACACCTCTCTTTGCTGTGATCCTATCCAGACCTATGGTACGGAAGCACAGAAGCAGAAGTATTTGATTCCCCTTGCAAAGGGTGAGAAGCTGGGTGCATTCGGTCTGACAGAGCCCGGTGCCGGTACTGACGCTCAGGGACAGCAAACCAAGGCTGTTTTGGATGGCCACGAGTGGATATTGAATGGTTCTAAGATTTTCATTACCAATGGTAAGGAAGCAGATGTTTACATTATTTTTGCTGTTACCGGTATCGTCGAGAAGCGCGGTAAAAAGGTAAAAGAGATTTCCGCATTCATCGTTGAGAAAGGAACTCCCGGATTTAGCTTCGGTACGAAGGAAAAGAAGATGGGTATCCGTGGTTCCTCTACATATGAATTGATCTTTACTGACTGCCGCATCCCCAAGGAGAATTTGCTTGGTGCCCAGGGTAAGGGCTTCGGTATCGCAATGCACACTCTGGATGGCGGACGTATCGGTATCGCTGCTCAGGCACTTGGTATTGCAGCTGGTGCTTTGGAGTCTACTATTGCTTATGTTCAGGAGAGAAAGCAGTTTGGACGTGCCATCGGTGCATTCCAGAACACCCAGTTCCAGCTCGCAGACACGGCTACCAAGGTAGAAGCTGCAAGAATGCTGGTTTACAAGGCTGCTATGGCTAAGGCTACCCAGAAGGTATATTCCTTAGAAGCTGCTATGGCTAAGCTGTATGCTGCTGAGGTTGCTATGGAAGTTACCACTAAGGCAGTTCAGCTCCACGGCGGTTATGGTTATACCAGAGAATACGATGTAGAGCGTATGATGCGTGATGCTAAGATTACTGAGATTTACGAGGGAACCAGCGAAGTACAGCGCATGGTAATCTCCGCTAATATCATTAAGTAAGACCAGAATACATGTAAAAATAAGGAGTGATACAATGAAAATCGTTGTTTGTATTAAACAGGTTCCCGATACAAAGGGCGGCGTAAAGTTCAATCCCGATGGTACCCTGGATAGAGCGGCAATGCTCACCATCATGAACCCGGACGATAAAGCCGGTCTGGAGGCAGCACTTAGACTGAAAGATCAGTACGGTGCTGAAGTTACCGTTATCACCATGGGTCTTCCCAAGGCAGAGGATGTTCTGCGTGAGGCTCTGGCTATGGGCGCTGACAATGCCATTCTGGTTACTGACAGAGTACTGGGCGGTGCAGATACCTGGGCTACCTCTCAGACCCTGGCAGGCGCTATCCGCAATCTGGAATACGACCTGATCATCACCGGCCGTCAGGCGATCGACGGTGATACCGCTCAGGTAGGACCTCAGATTTCTGAGCACCTTGATATCCCCGTTATTTCTTATGCACAGAATATCAAGATCGACGGCAACAGCGTGATCGTTGAGCGTCAGTTCGATGACAGATATCACGTTCTGAAGGCTCAGATGCCCTGTCTGATCACTGCTCTTTCTGAGTTAAATGAGCCCAGATACATGACTCCCGGCGGAATCTTCGATGCCTGCAAGGCTGAGATCACCGTATGGGGCAGAGCAAACCTGGTAGATGTAGAAGATTCCAACTTAGGCCTGAAGGGTTCCCCTACCCAGATCGCAAAGGCTTCCGACAAGGTAAGAAAGGGTGCCGGCGAGAAGGTTACCTTGGATCCTGCTGAGTCTGTTGACTACATCATCGACAAGCTCAAGGAGAAACATATAGTCTAATTATAAATCTGTGCAAGATGTCGCCTTGGCGGCAGAATGGAGGAAACAATGAATTTAGAAGCATACAAGGGCGTCTTTGTCTTCACTCAGCAAGTTGACAATGAAATCAACAGTATTGCCTTCGAACTGATCGGTAAAGGGAAAGAACTTGCCGAGGCACTTGAGACTGAGGTAACTGCTGTATTGGTAGGTAGCGACGTGAAAGAACTGGCTGATGAGCTGGCTGCATACGGCGCTGATAAAGTAATCGTAGTAGATGATCCTGAATTAAAAGAATATAGAACCGAGCCCTACGCACATGCTCTGGCTAGCGTAATTAACGAGTTCAAGCCTGAAATCTTCCTGGTAGGTGCAACTGCAATCGGCCGTGACCTTGGTCCTCGCGTATCCGCAAGAGTCCACACAGGTCTTACCGCTGACTGTACCCAGTTGGAGATCGGTGATTTCCCGATCAACCCCGTCCCCGGAAGAGAGCAGAAGCACAATCAGCTTCTCATGACTCGTCCTGCATTTGGCGGTAACACCATCGCAACCATCGCTTGTCCTGAGTTCCGCCCCCAGATGGCAACCGTTCGTCCCGGAGTTATGCAGAAGAGACAAAAAAATGAAGGTGCCAAGGCAAATGTAGTTGAATTTAACCCCGGCTTTACGCCCGACAAAAAATATGTTGAGATTCTGGAAGTAGTAAAGGCTGTATCTGATACCGTAGATATCATGGATGCTAAGATCCTGGTATCCGGCGGTCGTGGCGTAGGCGGTGCAGAGAACTTCAAGCTCCTTGAGGACCTTGCCGAAGTGCTCGGGGGAACTGTAAGCTGCTCCCGTGCAGTTGTAGATGCAGGCTGGAAGGTAAAAGACCTTCAGGTTGGACAGACCGGTAAGACCGTTCGTCCTAATGTATACTTTGCAATCGGTATCTCCGGTGCCATCCAACACCTGGCTGGTATGGAAGAGTCCGATATAATCATCGCAATTAATAAAGACGAGACTGCTTCTATCTTTGACGTAGCTGATTATGGTCTCGTAGGTGATCTGAACAAGATTCTGCCTGCTTTGACTGAGAAGCTTAAGCGCGAAATGGCTGCAAAATAATCCATAAAAGTATAAAAGCTATAACAAAACCCCTGAAATGCAATAAATCATTTCAGGGGTTTATCATATTACAACCAAGATGTGCGTAAAGTTTTGCATTGTAAAAAAAGTTCTTATCGTTTATAATGATAAAAGGTTAGTGACTTATACGAGGAGTGTGCATACATGGCAAAGCAAAAAGAAGTAAAAACAAACGCAATGAGAATCTTGGAATCTATGAAGATTCCGTTTACTCATTATACTTACGAGTGTGATGAATTTGTGGATGGGCTGCAGATAGCAGATAAGCTTTCGCTACCCTATGAGAAGGTATATAAGACCTTGGTGACGGTAGGTGCCAGCAAGAATTATTATGTATTTGTGATACCGGTGGCGCAGGAGCTGGATATGAAGAAAGCAGCCAAGTCTGTAGGTGAGAAAAATGTGGAGATGATTCATGTAAAAGACATCAATCAGATCACCGGTTATATTCGTGGAGGCTGCACAGCTGTAGGCATGAAGAAGCAGTATGTGACCAGAATCGATGTGTCAGCTGCAAGTTTGCCTACTATTATCGTCAGTGGGGGGAAAATTGGATTGCAACTGGAGCTGAAACCGGATGACCTTAAGAAGGCTTCGCGGGCGGAGTACGCGGATATCCTGAAGGAAGTATAAACACGGATGTGAAATGATTTATAGAGGGAAACAGGATGAAAAGAAGATACCATCAATCCATAATTGCTTGGACAATATTGGTAATTATAGCTACAGGCTGTGGAAAAAATGTGGGGAATCTACAAGAGGAAGTTAGCTTGGTGACCCCTGTGCCAATAGAGCAGGAAGTACCTGAATCAACTGAAACAGCCAAAACAACATCATCCGAAGATTCCGGGCAGTCTGAAGAGGCTACACAGACAGAGGAGGCTGCGCAGTCAGAGGAGAATGCACAGACACAAGAAGGTGCGCAGTCGGAGGAAACTGTACAGTCAGAGGAAGGGACGCAGGCGCCGGAGATCGGAAAGGGTCACATTGTAGCCATCGATGCCGGTCATCAGGCCAAAGGCAACAAGGAGAAGGAGCCCGTGGGGCCGGGCAGTGAGGAACTGAAAGCCAAGGTGTCATCCGGTACCAGGGGTGTGTCCACAGGCGTCTATGAATATGAACTGAATTTGGTGATCGCACAGGCTTTGGAGGCAGAGCTGATTGGCAGAGGCTATCAGGTGGTGATGATCCGGGACAGTCATGATGTGGATATCAGTAATAAGGAACGTGCTGAGGTGGCGAATACTTCCGGCGCAGAAGTTTTTCTTCGGATTCACGCCAATGGAGCAGCAAACAGTGAAGTGACGGGTACCATGACAATCTGTAATACAGCGGCCAGTCCTTACAATGTAGAGATTTATGAAGAAAGTAAGAGGTTATCACAAGAGGTACTGAATCACATGGTGGAGCATATGGGCTCCAAGAATCGTGGTGTCTGGGAGACGGATACCATGAGTGGTATTAACTGGTGTACGATTCCGGTTACAATCGTGGAGATGGGCTACATGAGTAACCCGGGAGAGGATGAGTTGATGCAGGATAAGGCATACCAGAAAAAGATTGTACAGGGAATTGCTGATGGTGTGGATGCATATTTTGCAGACTAAGAAAGTTTGACATTAAAAAAGCGTGACATTAAGAAAGGTGCGGTTATGAAAAGGAATGTAAGTCTGGATGAAATATCTGACGGAAGACTATATACGGAAAATGACATGGTGAAGGCAGGATGTAATGAATGTCAGGGATGCTTTTCATGCTGTCAGGGAATGGGAGATTCTATCATATTGGATCCTTTGGATGTGTGCCGGCTGACGCAGGGGCTTGGCTGTGATTTTCAAGCGTTGTTGGATTCACACCTGGAACTGGGTGTGGTGGACGGTATCATATTGCCTCATCTGAAGATGGCAGGTACAGAAGAGAAGTGCTGTTTCTTAAATGAAGAAGGGCGTTGCAGTATTCATTCCTTTCGTCCGGGAATCTGTCGTCTTTTTCCGCTGGGGAGGTATTACGAAAATGGCAGCTTTCAATATTTTCTTCAAAAGAATGAATGTAAGAAAACAAACCGAACCAAGGTGAAGGTCAGCAAGTGGGTGGACACGCCTGACATTGGCCGCAACCGGGAGTTCGTGACAGCCTGGCACTATTTCCTTAATGAGTGTGAAGAAATGTGCCAAGCCAGTGAGGATGAATCGTTTTGCAGAAACTTGAATCTTTATATATTGAATTTATTTTTTATCAGGCCTTATGAAAGTGTGGAGACTTTCTATGAGGAGTTTACCGAGCGCTTGAGACGTGCCAAGAAAGATATGGGGTGTTAGGTAGTTATTCTGAAATTTTTTGTTCACAAAGTATTATGCGTATGGTATAATGACCATATCCATATTTTAGGCAGGTAGAGGCCTTTCATTTAAAGTGGATAATAAATGAAACTTGGAGGAAACATATATGGATCAGAATTGTGGATATTGCGTAGGTGGAGAGCCTTTGGCGAAGTTTGGTATTAAGATTTGTGATCTGGATGTAAGCCAGCTGATATTGTTCAAAGAGCAAAGCAAGCCCGGCAGATGTATCGTGGCATATAAAGAGCATGTCAGCGAAATTGTTGATATCAGTGATGAGGAGAGAAACCGTTTCTTTGCAGACGTGACCAGGGCAGCAAGAGCCATTCATAAGGCTTTTGAGCCGGACAAAGTAAACTATGGAGCGTATGGTGATACAGGCTGTCATTTACACATGCATCTTGTACCTAAGTATAAAGGTCAGGATGAATGGGGCGGCGTGTTCCAGATGAACCCGGATAAGAAATATTTGACGGATGCGGAGTATGAGGAGATGATCGGGAAGATTAAGGAGTGTCTCTAATTACATGATTATAAAAGAGGAAAATAAACATATCCATGCGCTGAAAGCTGCATTTCCTCATACAATTCCTATTTTTGCAGGATTTTGGTTTCTGGGTCTGACCTATGGAATTTATATGAATGTTTCGGGATTCAGTTTTTGGTACCCCTGTCTTATGAGTCTGACAATCTTTGCAGGCTCTGTGGAATTTGTGACAGTGAACTTATTGTTAGGAACCTTTAATCCCCTGCAGGCTTTGGCTATGACGCTGATGATTAATGCAAGGCATTTGTTCTACGGAATCTCTATGTTGGACAAGTACAAAGGAACAGGATGGAAGAAGTTTTACCTAATCTTTGGAATGTGTGACGAGAGTTTTTCGATTAACTATACTGCCCAGATTCCTGAGAATGCGGACAAAGGATGGTTTATGTTCTTTGTGACGCTGCTTGATCACTTTTATTGGTTTTTTGGAGCCACATTGGGCGGGGTGTTTGGGTCATTGATCGCGTTTGACACTGAAGGGCTTGACTTTGTTATGACTGCTATGTTTGTGGTGATTTTTATGGAGCAGTGGATGAAGGATAAGAACCATACCAGTGCATTTTTGGGGATTGGGCTTTCGCTGATCTG
>JAFYSG010000089.1 GCA_017559435.1 Lachnospiraceae bacterium | reverse complement strand
GTTTCCAATGTGAAGGCTCATATATGCAACGATTCTCTGGAACAGGTGATTGAAGTAGAAGATACTGTGACGGCCAGACTGGAATTTGCTTCCGGTATCACAGGGGTATTCTACGCTACCAATGGTTCTTTTATGAACTCCACACCCATCTTTGAGGTAGTATTTGAACAGGGAACAGCCCTATATCAGAATAGGACATTGTGGGTCAATGGGCAGGCTGTGGCAGTGGATGATGCGCCGGAAGTAGGGAAGGCATATTGGGGCAGCGGTCACGCCAGGCTTTTGAAGCGTTATTATGATGAACAGCATTATTTTACTGTGAAGGACGCGGAGAATACTATGGAGACAATGTTTGCCATGTATGACAGCGCGCAGCATGGTGGAAGGAAAACAATGGTGTAAGCAGAATTTCCGGTATTTAAAAGATCTTTCAGGATTTTCCTGAAAGGTCTTTTTGTGTTAGAGTTGACGCAGTTGAGAAACTTTAGTATCATGTAAGTAAAAGAAATCAAAAAGGAGTATGATGATGGCAAGGGTAATCGGAATATTGGCACATGTAGATGCAGGGAAAACCACCCTGGCAGAAGCAATCTTGTATTCCTTGGGCAAACTGCGTAAGCTGGGGCGTGTAGATCATAAGGATGCGTATCTGGACACTTATGAGTTGGAACGGGCCAGAGGGATTACGATCTTTTCCAAGCAGGCAATGGTGAAGTTGGGGGGACAGGAGATTACCCTTCTGGATACACCCGGGCATGTGGATTTCTCAGCGGAGATGGAGCGGACACTGCAGGTATTAGATGCAGCGGTTCTGGTGATAAGCGGTGCGGATGGTGTGCAGGGGCATGTGGAAACTTTATGGCGGCTGCTTAAAAGATATGAGATACCGGTATTCTTATTTGTGAATAAAATGGATCAGGCAGGGACTGACAGGGAGAAACTGCTTGTGGAACTGAAGGAGAGACTGGACGGCAGGTGCGTGGACTTTGGCGAAGGACAGGATCAGGAACAATATCTGGAAAATGTTGCGGTCTGTCAGGAAGTGCTGATGGAAGCGTATCTGGAAACAGGAATCCTTGAGGATGCAGGAATTGCACAGGCCATTAGGGATAGAGATATTTTTCCGGTGTACTTTGGTTCTGCGCTGAAACTGACAGGTGTGGATGGGCTTCTTGCAGGTATAGAAAGGTTTGCGCTACCGGCACCTGTGGCAAGGGATGCTGATGAAGTGGGAAAAGATAATCCGGGGAAGCCGAAGGAATTTGGTGCAAGAGTGTTTAAAATCTCCAGAGATTCTCAGGGAAATCGCCTTACACACATGAAGATTACTTCAGGAAGTCTGAAGGTGAAGTCTCTGATAAACGGCGAGAAGGTTGATCAGATCCGGTTGTATTCGGGTACAAGTTATGAACTTGCAGAAGAAGTGGGTCATGGCACCATCTGTGCGGTCACAGGTCTTAAGGAAACACGCAGTGGTCAGGGCATTGGGTGTGAAAAGGAAGGGATGTTGCCTCTTCTGGAGCCGGTGCTGAATTACCGGATCCGGCTGCCGGAAGGCTGCGATGTACATAAGATATTGGGACAGCTTAGGCAGTTGGAAGAGGAAATACCGGAGCTTCACATTGTGTGGAAGGAAGCAGGGGGAGAGATTCATGTACAGGTCATGGGTGAGGTACAGATTGAAATCTTAAAGAGCCTGATCCGGGACCGTTTTGATATGGAGGTGGATTTTGGCACAGGCAGTATTGTGTACAAAGAGACCATTGCAGAACCTATAGAAGGGGTGGGCCATTTTGAACCGCTTCGGCATTATGCGGAGGTTCATCTGTTGCTGCAGCCGGGAGAGGCGGGCAGCGGGCTTACATTTGACAGTAGGTGCAGTGAGGACGTACTGGATCGCAACTGGCAGAGACTGATATTGACACATCTGATGGAACGTCAGCATCCGGGAGTGTTGATCGGTGCAGAAATTACAGATATGCGTATTACTTTGGTAAATGGCAGGGCACACTTAAAGCATACAGAGGGCGGAGATTTTCGACAGTCTACTTATCGGGCAGTTCGTCAGGGCCTTAGAAAGGCTTCCTGCGTGTTGTTAGAGCCTGTGTATGAATTTATTCTGGAGGTGCCGGCAGATATGATCGGCCGGGCCATGACGGATGTGCAACGGATGCACGGAAGCTTCGCGCCGCCCCTTACAGAGGGAGATATGGCAGTGCTAAAGGGAAAGGCGCCGGTTGCAACCATGGGCGGTTACCAGACAGAGATGACTTCTTATACCAGAGGAAGAGGGCGGCTTTCCTGCATTTTGAAAGGATATGAACCCTGTCACAATACGGAAGAAGTGATCCTGCAGTCAGGATATGATCCGGAGGCGGATTTGGAGAATCCTACCGGAAGCGTGTTCTGTGCCCATGGGGCCGGGTTTGTGGTAAATTGGAATCAGGTGGATGACTATGCCCATCTTCCGATGCTTGACCGGGAGCAGATGATGGCTTTGAATCTTTCGGAGGGAGTAATCGGTGATAACATGGAAAAGAATGGCTATGTGCACGGTACCGATTCAAATGACAGCCGACAGAGAGCAGAGAGAAGCAGCAGAACAGATTATGTCACCGATGAGGAGTTGGAGGAGATCTTTACCAGAACTTACGGAGCGGTGAAACGTGACAGGAATCGTTTTAACAGAAATAAGGGGCAGGAGCGGCTTGAAAGCACTTCAGTTTATAAGCCTAAGCCCAAGGTAAGGCAAGAGGAATATCTTTTGGTGGATGGCTATAATATTATTTTTGCCTGGGAAGAATTAAGGGAGCTGGCTAAGGTGAATATCGACAGTGCCAGAGATAAGCTGATGGATATTCTGTGCAATTATCAGGGATATCGCAAAAATACGTTGATTCTGGTATTTGATGCCTATAAAGTAAAGGGCAATCCGGGCTCCATCGAAAAGCGAAACGGAATTTATGTGGCGTACACCAAGGAGGCGGAGACCGCCGATTCCTAC
>JAFYSG010000007.1 GCA_017559435.1 Lachnospiraceae bacterium | reverse complement strand
TATTTACAAGATCCTCATGTCTCTAAGAAGTGCTAACATCATCGCAGATGTCAAAATTCCCCTAAGAGTACCTGCCTCCTGCCGATTCCGGCTTGCTGTCCGGGCTGCTTCATGCGAGTGATAATAAGGATAGGTGGGTTATTAGGGGGGCAGGTAGTCTCGTGGAGGGAGGAGTTAGGCTACGTAGAGGTACATGAAGATGAAGTGGCAGGTGCTGCCGGCCATGCAGAAGAGGTGGAAGACCTCGTGGGAGCCGAACTCTTTGTGTCTGGAATTGAATAGGGGGAGTTTCAGGGCGTAGATCACTCCGCCGATGGTGTAGATGATGCCGCCGGAAAGAAGCCATAGGAAACCGGGTAGGGGGAGGGATTTCCATAGGTTGCCGAAGACGAAGACACAGACCCATCCCATGGCGATGTATATGAGGGAGGAAAACCATTTGGGGCAGGTGGCCCAGATGGACTTGACCAGGATGCCGACAGCAGCGATGCTCCATACTACGGCAAGTAATGTGTAGCCGATCTGACCGCCAAGGATAATAAGGCATACAGGGGTATAGGTGCCGGCTATGAGGACGAAGATCATCATGTGGTCGATCTTTCGGAAAAGCTTTAGCCTGGTGCCGGCCAGATTCACAGAGTGGTAGGTGGCACTGGCGCCGTAGAGAAGGATCATACTTGCCATGAAGATGGACATAGCGGCCATATTTTGCCAGCCGGAGGTGACACCGGCTTTGACCAAAAGAGGTACTGCGGCAAATAATGCCAGCATCATCCCTATAAAATGAGTAATCGCACTTCCGGGTTCTCTGATTGTAATCTGCATTGTAAGTACCTCCTATATTTGGATGTATGGGAAATTATGGTAGTTGGGTTTCTCTGTATTTTAGTCTATTATGTGCATGTTTTTTTAAACTTATGCACATAATGTAGAAAACGAAACTAAAACAAATATACAAATACTTCAACACATAGTAATCAAAACTACATGTTAAGGATGGTATAATAATACACCCTTTGTACACTTTTGTCAATATACATTTATGCTTATTTTGGGGAAAAGGAGAGGGTAAGAAATGATGTATCCCCTGTTCTGCATAACAGAGTAATTCGCAGATTGCAACAAAGTGAAAGTATTATTTTGATAAATAATAATAAATCAGTCTTCCTCAATTATCTGAATCTCCAGATAATCAAATTCAATTTCCTCAATAAAGTTATCCTGTGTAAATCTTGCCTTATCATGCCTTTTAAATTCCGCAATCGTAGCATCCAGCCAAATGGGTTTGCCCAGGTCAAACTGATAACAGACATCATCCAATGCCCGGAAGATTTTGTGAGTTCTGGTATCTGCACTATCATCCATAATGACGGTATCTTGAAGCAAGTGATTGTCTTTGAAAATTTTTGCCCATAATCGAAACATATTGTACCTCCATAAAAGGCAGGGATGTAATAGCTGCCTCGATTTTTAGTATAGCGGATTGTGTCACAAAAGTAAAGTCCCAAATGGGGGATAACAAATATGTTTGGATAATGAGACACTGATTTTTTCATTTCTCTTATTGAACATAAGATAAAAGTAGATTATAATGTAATCATGTAAAAACAGGTTCTATTTTCGGCATTTTATGAATAAACATAGATAATGTGGCCGCCACACAGGGACAAAAATTTTCTTAAAAAAGGATTAATTATTGAATAAGTATCTACATTTCTATGAGTTTTTATGTTATACTGATGATAGGATTAAAACAGACAGGAGCAGTAAGAGAAAAGCTATGCAACTAAAAGGAAAGGACAACGGTATCGACAGCTGGAAGGAAGTCACGCTGATCTATAATGCGGCGCTTAGGCAGGTGGAGACGAAGATGGAGATTCTGAATGAGGAATTTCAGCATGTTCATCAATATAATCCCATCGAGCATATCAAGGCCAGGATCAAGACACCGGAGAGTATTGTAAAGAAGCTGAAGAGATATGGTTATGAATCGACCATAGACAATATGGTAAAACATGTCAATGATATTGCCGGAATCAGAATCATATGTTCTTTTACCTCTGATATCTATATGATCGCAGAGACGATCAAGCAGCAACGTGATATCAAGGTAGTAGCCGTGAAGGATTATATTACATATCCTAAGGCAAGCGGTTATAAGAGCTACCATATGATTGTGACAGTACCGGTTTATCTTTCGGATCGGATCGTGGACACGAAAGTGGAGATACAGATTCGTACAGTTGCCATGGATTTCTGGGCCAGTCTGGAGCACAAGATCCATTACAAATTTGAAGGTGATGCGCCCCGGCATATTAAGGAGGAGCTCATTGAATGTTCCAAGATGGTGGCAGATCTGGATGCCAGAATGTTATCCTTGAACAATGAGATTGTGACATTGGCACAGGCGCAGGAAGAGAGTAAGTGCAGATAGAGGTACATGTGGGAGGGAACAAGAATGGACACTTTTATGGATAAGCTGGCAGAGAAGTTAAATGCAGAGGAAATTATCCAGGCTAACCGATCAGCAGATATTGATCAGAAGATACAGAAGAAACAGCAGGAGGAGCTTGCAGTCCTGCAGGTAGAATTTGATAAAATACAGAATGAATTTGAAGCCATTCGGGAAAATATCGGGAAGCTGCAAAAAATCGTGGAAACACAGCACGCCGGAACCAATGATCATGTTCACAAGGAAAATGTGAAAGTATATCGCAATGTTCAGGCTGTGGTAGTGGATGAAGCGGCCAAGCAGGCTGAGGGTATCAGGCTCTTGTCGGAAACTGTGGAATCAATGAAAGCAGAATCTGCAGCAGCTGTAGCTGTGAAGAAGACACCGGGTATTTTAAAGGGCATTCTGGGGATATCCATTGTTACTATGCTTATGACGGCCGGATTAGTGGCATATCAGGTATTATTATATTTCGGTATTGTGTAAAGGGAAACGATATGGGAAAAGAACTTTGGAAACCCGGTAATATGCTGTATCCCTTACCTGTTGTGATGGTGAGTATGGCAGACCGGGATGGTAAAAATAATATTATTACGGTAGCCTGGGCCGGAACCATCTGTACCAATCCGCCCATGGTATCTATATCTGTCAGGCCGGAACGTTACTCTTATCCGATTTTGAAGGAGACAGGAGAATTTGTGTTGAATCTGACCACCAAGGATCTGGTATTTGCCACAGATTACTGTGGGGTGAAAAGTGGAAGAGAAGTGGATAAGTTTGCAAAACTTAACTTGACACCGGTTCAGGGGGATCAGGTGAAAGCACCGCTGATCGCAGAGAGCCCGGTGAATATCGAGTGTCGTGTCAGGGAAGTGAAGGCTCTGGGCAGCCATGATATGTTTCTGGCTGATGTGGTCGCAGTTCATGCTGATGAGAAGTATATGGATGAGAACCACAAGTTCCATTTAGAGTGGGCTGAGCCAGTGGTATATTCTCACGGCACCTATTATCTTTGCAAAGAGGCACTGGGAACCTTCGGTTACAGTGTGCGTAAAAAAGGAAAGGCTTAGTATTTTAACAAGTTACTGTTTTTGGGGGGAGTCCATGAGGCTTCCTCTTTTTATGGCATCAGATCCGTATCGTTTGCGGATGGCATCCAACGCGGCATCCAGCTTCTGTTGTTTTTCAGATACGGGTCTGGCGGCTTGCAGGTCAAACAGGGATAATTGGATCGGTTCACTGTCCTGCACAAGCTTGGATGTGCGGATGCCTAACAGGCGAATGGGAGAACCATCCCAGAGTTCATCAAAAAGACTACAGGCCGTTTGGTAGATCCCATCAGTGGATGCAGTAGGTGTATGTAACACAGTCTGGTGTGATACGCAGCGGAATGTGGCATATTTGATTTCTGTACACACATTACCCGCAAGCTCATGGGAAGAGCGCAATCTTGCACTCACAGATTCGGCCAACGACAAGAGCACCTGATGGGCATCTTTCCGTCTGGTCACGTCGGAGGAAAGAGTGGTGGAATTTCCCACTCCTTTGGCTCTTGTCTGTTGTGCTTCAACCCGGGAGTGATCAATACCGTTAGCATACTCCCAGAGAGTGATCCCATGACTTTTCAGATGAGCTTCCACAATCGTCAGATCTGCACAAGCCAGATCACCTATAGTAATGATCCCAAGCTTTTTAAGAATCTCCACACTGGATCGTCCACACATAAACAGCGAAGTCGCAGGAAGAGGCCATAGCTTTTTCTTAATCTCCGAAGCATACAAAGTGTGAACCAGATTCGGTTTCTTAAAATCAGATGCCATCTTTGCGAGGACCTTACGATCAGAAATCCCAATATTCACCGTGAATCCAAACCTTTCATAAACGGAATCCTTAATCTGTGCAGCTGCCTGCTCCGGTGAAGCATAACGATGCCGAATGGGTGTAAAGTCCATATAGCATTCATCAACGCTAACCTGTTCCAATTCCGGACAAATATTATATAAATAGTTCATCAACGCCTTGCTTCGCTGTTCATACATCCTGTGATCAGGAGAGGCCATAGTCAGATTCGGGCACTTACGAAATGCATTGACCACAGGCTCGCCGGTCACAATGCCGTAAGCCTTGGCCGGGATCGATTTGGCCAACACCACACCATGCCTTTTGGCCTTGTCGCCTCCAATAATGGAAGGAATCAGCCGAAGATCCACTTCTTCACCATTTTCCAGACGGTCCAAGGCAGTCCAGCTTAGATAAGCGGAATTTACATCTATATGAAAAAATAAGGATTCTTGCATGGTGGGCCTCCTTTATAGTGGAGTGTTGGTTGGGGATACTGCTAAGGGACGCTTGGGGTGGGGGCTGGGGGAGCCGGGCGGGAGGGGATGATGTTTCTCCTGTTATCCTGGGCGTTCCG
>JAFYSG010000088.1 GCA_017559435.1 Lachnospiraceae bacterium | reverse complement strand
CCGCCGCTGATGATCACGTCCTTCTTACGATCTACCAGGAAGAGGAATCCATCCTCATCCTCCTGTGCCATGTCTCCGGTAAAGAGCCAGCCATCTGCAAGCACTTCATTGGTAGCTTTCTCATCCCGGTAATAACAGGTCATGACGCCGGGACCCTTAACTGCCAGCTCACCCACTTCACCCTTGGGTACAGTGTTGCGCTGCTCGTCTACGATCTTTACCTCCCAGCCATAACCGGCCTTGCCAATTGCACCAACCTTATGAATATTCTCCACACCAAGGTGTACACAGCCGGGTCCGATGGATTCGGACAAACCATAGTTGGTATCGTAAGCATGATTGGGGAAGAGGCTCTTCCACTTCTTGATCAGACTCTGTGGAACAGGCTGGGCACCGATGTGCATCAGACGCCATTGTTCCAACTCATAATCCTCCAGCTTCACCTTACCGCTGTCGATGGCTTCCAGAATATCCTGCGCCCAGGGAACCAGGAGCCATACGATGGTACATTTCTCTTTTGATACCGCATCCAGAATAAATTCCGGCTTGGTACCCTTAAGAAGCACTGCCTTACTGCCTGACAGAAGGCTTCCGAACCAGTGCATCTTGGCACCGGTATGATACAGAGGCGGTATGCACAGGAACACATCATCCTTCTGTTGTCCGTGGTGATTCTGCTCTACCTTGCAGGAATGCACCAGACTTCTGTGTTTATGTAAAATCGCCTTCGGGAATCCTGTGGTTCCGGAAGAAAAATAAATGGCTGCATCGTCATCGTCACAAAGCGCAATATCCGGAGACTGACTGGAACAGTTCGCAGCAAGAGAGTTGTAATCATCTGCAAAACCCGGACAGCCCTCACCTACATAGATCAGCAGTCTGCCCTTGCTGATCCGGTCTGCGATCTCCTCCACACGTCCGATGAAGGAATTACCAAATACCAGCACATCCACCTCTGCCAGATTGACACAATACTCGATCTCGTCTGCGGAATAGCGGAAGTTCAGAGGCACTGCCAATGCACCGGTCTTCAAAATACCAAAATAAATAGGCAGCCATTCCAAACCATTCATCATCAGAATTGCCACCTTATCGCCCTTCTTGATCCCTCTCTGGAGCAACAGATTCGCAAACCGATTGGCTTTCTCATTAAAGACACTCCACGTGATCTCACGGCGATAGCTGGTTTTGGGACTGGGCTCTATCAGTTCATACTCCTTCCAGGTAACCCTGCGGTCTTCTTTGATCTCAGGGTTGATCTCTACCAGACAGATATCGTTAGGATATTCTCTGGCATTCTTCTCTAAAAACTCTGTAATAGGCATTTCTTTCCTCTCATTCTGCCGTTTGCACGACATGTTCTTTTTCTTCTGCGTTTTGATCCGTCCTACACTTCGCAATATCGCTCGGACAGTTTAGCACTTTAACGCTTCTACTCACTAAATTGATTATAACAAAAGTTAACAGACTGGTCAACTAAAATTTAGTTTGTCACGTACACCTTTGGTAAAATTTTAGGAATAGGGGGCATCTTTAGAATCCCAGCATCTGCACCACAAACACCACTGCTGCCGCACCCACTGCTACTGTCAGCAATCCCTTTTTTAAATAAGCCAGGATCACTGCTGCCACACATCCGGCCACAGCACTTCCCGTAGTACCTGTACTGGAAAAGATAGCCGGAAACGTCATGGCCGCCAGCACCGCATAAGGCACATAATATAAAAAGGATCGAATCCTCACATTGGTGATCTTCTTACGGAAAATAGCCATGGGCAGCATACGAATAAAATAGGTAGTCAACGCCATCACAGCAATACCTAAAATAATATATCCTGTATTCATTGACATTTCACCTCCGTCTCTACATTCTCCTGCACGCATTGATCTCCCAAGACATCTGCATCCTCAGCCGGCACATCAATGGGGAACAGCCATGCTGCAATCCCGCTGACCAATAGAGTGATCACAATGATCGCCCAGCCTCCGGATAGATTCTTAAGCACCGGCAGATAAGTAAATCCCAGACTGGCTACAATGGCCATAACCACTGTGACCAGCACACTCTTCTGCTCTCTTGCCGGCGGAATAATAATGGCGATAAACATGCCATACAATGCAATTCCCATGGCATTGGTAAGTGCAGAAGGCATAAAGGAAGCTGCCACAGCACCAAACAACGTACCGCCTGTCCACCCAAGTACCGGTGTGAGGATCAATCCTGCCATATATGCTCCGGTCAGGTCACTCTTATACTGCATGGATACTGCAAAAATTTCATCGGTAATGCCGTAGGATACCGCCAGCCTATGCAGCATCTTCATGCCGCTATGTACCTTCTGTGATACGGAAAGCGACATCAGAAAGTATCGCATATTTATGATCAGGGTCGTCAATGCCAGCTCCACCATAGTCCCCTGCGCCACCAGAATATTCAATCCGGCAAACTGCCCGGCACTAGTCAGATTAAACAGCGAGATTGCCACTGCCGACCACACCGGCATTCCCAAAAGTACTGCCCTTAAGCCAAATGCCATGGACACTGAAAAATACCCCAGGCATATAGGGAACCCGTCCTTAATTCCTTGTACAAATTCCTTCTTTTTCATTTAATATATGTAATTCCTTTCCTTTTAAACGTCATACTTTGACAGTATAACACAGAATGTCGTGAAAATCCAGCTTATATTTCTTGTAACCAACCTACGCTAAAAGCACGGGCAGCAAACAGTTGCCGGTTGTAAGGTCAACGAAATCCTACAACCGGTAACTGTTTGCCGCCCGTGTTCTTAGCATAGATTGAACGTCACTATTTCCTAATGGCCTGAATCGTGATACAACCCGGTCCTCCGTGAGTGATCAGAGCCGGCGACAGCTGAAGAATTTCAATAGACGTACTTGCAAACTGTTCTCTGATTTGTCCCAGTATTTCCACCGCCTTTTCATACGTGCCTGCGTGACCCACACTGATCAGATAATTTTCATCCACCTTTAATTCCTTTAAATGACTGATGATGGCTTCTACTGCTTTCCTTACAGATCTCTTAATGACAAAGGGCTGTATGCGCTTCTTATCGGCAGTCTGAGTCAGTACGGGAACAATCTTGATCAAAGCGCCTACTTTGGCCGCCATCGGCGTTAATCGACCGCTTCTTTTCAGGAAATTGAAATCAACAGGGATCACAAAGGACACCGAACTTTCAATACTTTTGTACAAAGCCTTCTTAATCTCCTCTATATGAAAACCTTCTTCTCTTAAACGCATCGCCTTTTGTACCAGATAACGATGAGGGCCTGCCAGTGTCTTGGTATCCATGATATGAATGTGCCCATTATGTTCCATACAATTTCCGGCCCCTACCGCATTCTGATAAGCACCGGACAGACCATCTGCTATGGACAACATCAATATCTCCTCTTCCCCGGCTTCTTCAAAGGCTTCCATCACCTCACCGATGGCAGGCTGGGAAGATGTAGGGACACCACCACTTTCAATCATTCTCAGTAATTCTTCACTCTGGATCTCTTCGTAATCTTTATATGTTTCACCATTGATCGCCACACTTACCGGGATAATCGTGATTCCCAGTTCTTTGCCCTCCTGTGGAGAATATAGTGTTGATGAATCTGCAATAATCTTCATTCTCTTTTGCCTCCGGATAATTAGTCTCAAACACTGCAACATGTAGTTTATATTACTACATTACCACTTTGCCACCCATTTGTAAACATTTATTTTTATCACTTTCCCCATCATAGAACCTATCAGAAAATATCTCTGTCCGAATTCCAAAAATCTCTTGACAACAGTCTTAATATATGTCAATATGTTGTAGTAACCCCAAATCAGTCGCACTATATATTGTGCCACAGTATTTTAACGAAAGCAAGGTTTATACATATGATTCAGAGTATTATCAAGCGTGACGGACGTGTCGTTTTATACGACCAGAACAAAATTGCAAGCGCGATTCTGAAAGCCTTGGAAGCTTCCCACGACGGAGATGCTGCCGATGCTGCCAGAGTAGCTAATGATGTACAGCGAGAGCTGGAAGGACTTTTTGTGACAGGAGCACCTAATATCGAAGTGATTCAGGATACCGTGGAGCGCCAGTTGATGAACCATGGTTTCAGTGCTGCGGCCAAGGTATATATTCTTTACCGCGCCAACCGCACCAGAGCCCGTGAATCTAAAACGATGTTGATGAGAACCATCGACGAGATCACCAATGTGGATGCCCGCATCAGTGATATGAAGCGTGATAACGCCAATATCGACGGCAACACTGCCATGGGTAGTATGCTCCAGATCGGTTCCGCAGGTGCCAAGTCCTACAACGAAGCTTATCTGTTACGTCCCGAGCACGCTAAGGCGCATCGCGAAGGTGATATTCATATACATGATTTTGATTTTTATTCCCTGACTACTACCTGTTGTCAGATTGATATCGTTAAGCTGTTCCACGGTGGTTTTTCTACCGGTCACGGATACTTACGTGAACCCAACAGCATCCAGAGCTACGCTGCTTTGGCTGCCATCGCCATTCAGTCCAACCAGAACGACCAACACGGCGGACAGTCCATCCCCAACTTTGACTACGGCATGGCAGAGGGCGTTGCCAGAACTTACCGCAAGGCTTATATCCGCCGTCTGAAAGAAGCATTGGAAGATCTGCTGGATCTGGACAATGAAATGGATTCCATCAAGGAAATTGTGGCTACTGCCGAGAAAGCATGCGGCGAGACTGCCAAGATGGGCAATAAAGAAGATTTTGACAAGAAGATCATTCAGGATCTGGCCATGAAATACAATATTACTGAGGCACAGGCCCAGAATCTGGTAGCAAGAGCCAGAAAACGTGCATGGCAAAAGGCTGACCGGGATACACAACAAGCCATGGAAGGTTTTGTACACAACTTAAACACCATGCATTCCCGTGCCGGTGCTCAGACACCCTTCTCTTCCATTAACTATGGAACCGACTGCAGTCCCGAAGGCCGCATGGTTATCCGCAATATCCTGCTTGCACTGGACGCAGGCTTAGGACATGGTGAGACCTGTATCTTCCCGATTCATATTTTTAAGGTAAAAGAAGGCATCAACTACAACGAGGGAGATCCCAACTACGATCTGTTCCGTTTAAGCTGCAAGGTAAGTGCCAAGCGTTTATTCCCCAACTACGTGTTCCTGGATTCGCCCTTTAACCTGCAATACTATGTGCCCGGCAGACCGGAGACAGAGGTTGCTACCATGGGCTGCAGAACCCGTGTTATGGGTAATGTGTATGACCCGGACAAGCAGATTTCTTATTCCAGAGGAAACCTGTCCTTCACCTCCATTAACCTGCCCAGACTTGCCATCGAAAGCCAGGGGGATGAGCAGCTGTTCTATCAGAAGCTTACGAATATGCTGGAGTTGGTGGCGCAGCAGCTGTTAGACCGCTTTGAGATTCAGGCCAACAAACATATCTACAACTATCCCTTCCTGATGGGACAGGGTGTGTGGCTGGATTCCGACAAACTGACCCTGCACGATGACCTGAGAGAAGTACTCAAACATGGCACTCTGTCCATTGGATTTATCGGCCTTGCAGAGACTCTGACCGCGCTCTACGGCAAGCATCACGGTCAGGATGAGGAGCTTCAGAAGAAAGGTCTGGAGATCATCTCCTATATGCGTGATTATTGTGACAAAAAGTCTCAGGAATTAAAGATGAACTTTTCTTTGCTGGGCACTCCCGCAGAAGGCCTGTCCGGCCGCTTCATCCGCATGGACCAGAAGCGCTACGGCAAGCTTGCAGGCATTACCGACAGAGAATATTATACCAACAGTTTCCATATCCCTGTATGGCACAATATCTCCGCTTATGACAAGATCCGCTTAGAAGCACCTTACCACGCACTCTGTAACGCAGGACACATCAGTTATGTAGAGCTGGACGGCGACACCGCACAGAATGTAGAAGCCTTTGAATCCATCGTGCGCTGCATGCACGACTTCCACATTGGTTACGGAAGCATCAACCATCCGGTAGACCGTGATCCCGTCTGCGGATACGTAGGAATCATCAAGGATGTCTGCCCTCGCTGCGGCCGCAGAGAAGGAGAAGCCATCTCACCTGAAAAGATAGAAGAACTGAGAAAAATCTATCCCGAAATGCCCGCATTTCAGGGAATTCGCTAAGGAGGTATTCATATGAGCACACAGACACAGAATAGTACCGTAGGACAAGGCATGGGATTCGAGCGCATCCGCCGCATCACCGGCTACCTGGTAGGAACCATGGATAAATGGAACGACGCAAAACGCGCTGAGGAAAGAGATCGTGTAAAACACGGTCTGAACCCCAATGCTTAATCTGGCCGATATCATCACTGACAGTATCGTAGACGGCCCCGGCATCCGTACCACCATCTTTAGCCAGGGCTGTCCACATCACTGCCCGGGCTGCCACAATCCATCCACATGGCCTTTTGAGGGAGGTACACAGATGAAGGAAGCGGATATCCTACAGATTGTACAATCCAATCCACTGTGCAAGGGCGTCACATTTTCCGGCGGCGAACCCTTTGCTCAGGCAGAAGGGTTTGGGATTCTGGCAGGATTGTTGAAGGAAAACGGGTATGAAGTAGCTTCTTATTCCGGGTATACTTTTGAGCAACTGCTTGATGGTACGACAGCACAGAAACAGTTGCTTGAGAAGATTGATGTTTTGATT
>JAFYSG010000087.1 GCA_017559435.1 Lachnospiraceae bacterium | reverse complement strand
GAGGCGGGAGAAAAAGGACGCAGTAAGGCTTCTTACGTATCTATGGTGATTGCCATGGTGCTGGTGTTTGCACTGTTGATCAGTCTGAAGGTGCTTTCTGTGGAAATTCAGCCGAATTTTGTGTGGTACTTATTCTGTGGAGCTTGTCTGGCACTTTCTGTGATCGCGCCGGGGATGAGTTTTTCTACGTTGCTTATGCCTCTGGGCTTGTATGAGCCTTTTGTGGCAGGGATCGGACATATGGATTTTGCAGTGTTGATACCGGGAGGCATCGGTGCGCTGGCAACTGTTATTTTGTTTGCCAAGGCTGTGGATTCCCTGTTTAATAACCATTATTCAGTTGCATTTCATGCCATTATCGGTGTGGTCATCGCAGCTACGATCATGATCATTCCTTTTGGAAGCTTTACGGTGTCTGTTACCGGTGCCCTGATCAATGTGTTCTTCATCTGCTTTGGTATTGTGGCGGCATTATTACTGGATAAATTTAACCAGAAGTTTGCAGTGTAAATTAGTTGTGAGTGAACAGAAAAAGGTTTCCTTATTTGATAATGGATCCTTTATATTCACTGGGTGTCATATTGGTAAAGTGTTTAAAACATTTAGAAAAATACTGCGGATTGTCAAAGTGCAAAAGATCCGCAATCTGGGTCATATTATACCGATCCTCTCTTATGAGCCTTTTCGCTTCCGCGATCTTTAACGAGTTATAGTACTGTATGATGCCGCAGTTCTTGTACAAAGAGAACAGGTATTTTACAGTACTTTCGCTTTTGCCGGTATATTTGGCGATATCCCCGATGGTGACTTTCCCGTAAATATTATCATTTAGATAATCCAGGATTTCCTTCACATTATAAGGCACTTCCACACCATCGATAACAAAGCTCTGGCGGTGCTTTTTGGTTACTACATCATTGTTGCGGCACAGTCTGATCAGGAAAATCTCCAGCAGATTTTTAGTCATCTGGCTACTGCCGAAGGGAGATGGGGTGATCTTTACCAGCTTCTGCAGAAAAGGGTTACGGTTGTCGGCTAATTTAAAGCAGGAAAGCCCTTCGGAAAAGAGCATGGAGAGGAGGGTCTTCTCTTCAGAACTCAATTTGAAGATCTTGCCTTCAAAGTTCTTCATCGCCCGGCTCTTGCATTCAAAGGTGATAATGCTTACGTTGGGAGCAACGCTTTTGTTGCTGGACAGATTGTGGTATTCGTTGGGCTTATGGAAGGTCATCTCACCGCTTTTCAGAATAAATCGGTTTTTATCCGCGTTACAGATCATTTCTCCTTTATCTATGTAGACCATTTCCCAGAAATCATGGCGTTCTCCGTCGTAGCTGAAATTCTTGGCCAGCTCCATATAGAATATCGTTATGATCTTATCTACATTGATCACTTTATCAAAACCCATGCGTGTAAAATTATCTTTCATGGTGGTACCTCACTGTCTGATTTTGCAATAATTATAGCTGATTTTACACTCCATGTACAGTCTTTTGGTGATAAAATATTTATAATCGGTTCAGCCATGAACGATGCCGGATTTTGGTGTCCGGACCGGGCTGAAAATAATAGAAAGAGAGGAACAAACTATGAATTTTAACTCAACAGTAAAAGGTTCAGCATTAGAAGGTTTCTATCCTGCAGGATGGGACTTTGACAAAATCGATGCTTGTATCGATGCTCCTGAGAAGATCACGGAGCCTCAGGATTTCTGGAATCCTGAATTTACCCCTATTCAGTGTAGTGAACTGGGCGAATTCGAAGTGTACATGGGACATGAGATCGCAATGCAGATCAAGTTAGCAAAAGAGCGTGGAGAGAAGATCGCTTTCATCCTTCCCGTAGGTCCTATGGGTATGTACAAGTGGGTGGTTTATTTCATCAAAGCATGGAATATCGACTGTAAGCATGTATACACCTTCAACATGGACGAGTGGGCTGACAGCGAGGGTAACACCTTGGCACCTGATAACTCCGGTGCATTCCAGTACGCTATGGAGCAGGCTCTGTTCAATCCTTTGGGAGAGCTGACCGTTCCTGCAGATCAGCGTAATTTTGCAACCAAGGCAAATCTTCCTACCTATCCTGAGAAGATCGCAGCTCTGAAGGCAGAGGGTGCTAAGCTGGTATTGGTATACGGTATCGGTAGAATGTGCCACATTGCATTCTGGGAGCCTCAGTTTGCAGAAGATTATGCGACAGCAGAAGAGTGGGAGAAGGCGCCGTACAGAATCGCTGCCAAGATTCATCCTCTGACTGTAGAGCAGAATGCTTTTACAAGCTTCAAGTCTCGTACTACATTGGTACCTTGTCGTGCTAACACCATTGGCCCCGGCTTATTCTTGCAGGCTGATTATGCCATCGGTGGTGCAGACGGTACTCTGGGACGTGGTATGCAGTGGCAGGGAATGTCCTTGTGGATGACTCTTCGTCACGGCAAGACTCCTTGGATTACATCCTCTTATATCCCCACTATTGCAGGAAAACTCTTCTTCCTGAAAGACCTGGCTGGTCCCCTTCAGGCTGAGTGTAACTAAATCAACAAGAATATTATTGCAAACAGTTTTGCTGTGAAAGATAATAATGCTATGGGCTGAAGGTCAAAGACTTTCAGCCCTATTGTTTTCTTGTCCGAAATGTGGTATAGTCAATACAACGAAAAAGGAGGCGGAAAGCATGATGGATGAAGAAAGAATGGAAGATGAAAGAAAAGAACCAAAAAAAACAGTGCAAAAAGCAGCTTACATACTGATAATGCTTATATTATTTGCGGTTCTTATATATTCCGTATACCAGATTGCAGCATATCTAAAAGAAAGCTTTGATAACTGGAAGTTATTAGATGAGATAACCGAACAAGTGGTGGTGATCAAAGAGCCGTCTGAAGAACCGGATACGCTAATTGTTCCCAAAGAGACAGTGGAACCGGATTCTTCGGAAACGGAAGCGGAGTCGGAAAAAACGGTAGAAAAAGGTGTACCCATAACGGTAGATTTTGACCGTCTGCGTTTGAATAATAAAGATGTGAAGGCCTGGCTCTATTGTGAAGACACTTTGATCAATTATCCTGTGGCTCAGGCTGCGGATAATGATTATTACTTATACAGGCTTTTGAATGGCACTTATAATCGTGCCGGAACCATATTTATGGAGTGCATCAATCGGGAAGATTTCTCGGACTGGAATACCTTGGTCTACGGACACAATATGAAAAATAACACCATGTTCGGCACTCTTACAGATTATCGGGATCAGGAATATTATGATGAACATCCGGTGTGGTATTTGTTGACACCCAACGGAGACTATAGAATTGAACTGATTTCGGGATTTGTAACAGATACCTCTTCTGTGATTTATTCCATACCCCAGACACAGGAGGCTAAAAATGAACTGGTGGATGCGATCATGAGGAAGTCGAATTTTAAGACCAATGCCACCATTTCACCCCAGGATAAGCTCATTACCTTCTCTACCTGTACTTATGACTATGATGAAGCAAGATATGTGTTGATAGGGATTTTGAAGGAAGTAAATGAGGAGTAAGCGGTAACTATTTTCAGCGCCGGCCAATGAATATTCTCGTAAATTTTTGCCATACTAAGAAAAAAAGAAAGGATGGCAACCATGGAATATTCAGATACAGAAAAACTCCTGCGGGAATGTGATGCGGGCTCAAAGATGGCCGTGACATCCATTGATGAAGTCATAAATAATGTGAAGGACGAAGAAATGAAGCAATTGCTCCATGAGAGTAAAGATCATCATTCCAAATTGGGAAATGAGATTCATTCTTTGTTAAATCAGCATGACACGGATGAAAAGGATCCTAACCCTATTGCAAAAGGTATGTCATGGATGAAAACCAATATGAAGATGAGTATGGATGGCAGCGACGCGGTAGTAGCTGACTTGATCACCGACGGTTGTAATATGGGTGTGAAGTCCCTCAACAGATACCTGAATCAGTATAAAAATGCGGATGAGACCTCAAAAGGGATCTGCGAAAGGCTGGTATCCATCGAGGAGCAGCTTTGTAAAGATCTGAGGAAGTATTTGTAGGAAACATGAATCTTATGTAAAAGCAATAAAAAGAACAAATATAAAAGGTATTTGTTCTTTTTTATTGCTTTTCGTTCTTTTTATACGTATAATAGTGTGGTAGTGAAGTTCACAACAGAATTTGGAGGTACGTATGAAGAAAGCAAATTATAAAGCATTACTCCCTATAGGAGTATTTTTGGTGTTGTATCTTGGTGTTGGTATTGTGTTTGAGTATGTGTTAAAAATCTCCATGGGATTTTATAAGATTCCCATTGTGGTAGTATTCTTGGTGGCACTTTTGGTGGCATGTATCCAGAATCCCAAGCTAAGTTTTGATGAGAAGCTGGGCATCATGGCAAAGGGTGTGGGTGACAAGAATATAATCACCATGGTGCTTATTTTCATGGCAGCAGGCATCTTTGTAGGTGTGGTAGGAAGAAGCAGTGCGGAAAGCGTGGCATATTTTGTACTTTCCTTCATTCCGGCCAGATTTGCGGTGTTGGTATTGTTCGTGGTAAGTGCCTTCGTGTCTCTTGCAATGGGTACTTCTGTGGGAACCATCACTCTGATCACCCCCATCGCAGTAGCAGTGGCAAACAGTTCCGGTTTTGGCATGGCTTTCTGTGTGGGTGCAGTTGTAGGCGGAGCCATGTTTGGTGACAATCTGTCCTTTATATCAGACACAACCATAGCAGCATGTAACGGACAGGGCTGTGCCATGAAGGATAAGTTTAGAGAAAACTTCGGCATTGCGTTGCCCGCAGCCATTGCTACCATGATCATCATTATAGTGAAATCACTGGGCTCTGACGTGGGAGAAGCAGTGTTCAAAGATTATAACCTGATACAGATCATCCCCTATCTGGTGGTGCTTGCCGGTGGGATTATCGGCATCAATGTATTTGTAGTGTTGCTGATCGGCATCCTGTGTGGTTCAGTGATCATGCTTGCCACTGGTGCCACTCTTGCAACAGACCTGCTTTACAATATGGGTACAGGTGTATCGGGAATGTTTGAGACTGCCATGGTAGCTATCCTAGTGTCAGCAATCTGTGCTTTAATCGAGGAGTATGGCGGTTTTGCCGCACTCTTGCAGCTGATCAAAAAAGTGTTTAAAGGCACCAAAGGCGGCAAACTGGGCATGGGCCTCTTGGTAGGAGCCATGGACATTGCCACCGCCAACAATACCGTAGCCATCGTCATGGCCAACCCCATTGCCAAGGAAATGGCAGAGGATTATCAAATTTCCTCCAAAAAAGCAGCCTCCATACTGGATACCTTCTCCTGCATTTTCCAGGGAATCATCCCTTACGGTGCCCAAATGCTGGTAGCAGTAACAGTAGTAGCAGAGCTTGGCAGTGAAATATCTGCATTCCAGATAATCCCCAACCTGTTCTACCCCTATATGCTCCTGATCAGCGTACTTATTTTTATCTTCTTAACCAAAGAAAAATCAAATAATTAATATCCTCCGACTCTAAGCAACTCTTACCGCCTTGCAACTGCACCCCGTCCCTTCCGTCCTATCCCTTCCCCTGCATGTGAGCTCAGGCGGCGGGCCCCTTTCGCATAATCCTCCCCGGATTGTGGCATACTAATCTCAAAACTCAATTACGGAGGCGGCAATGATACAAAAATGGTGGCAAAAAGCAGTAATCTATCAGATATATCCCCGCAGCTTTCAGGACAGTAACGGAGACGGTATCGGTGATCTGAACGGTATCATACAGAGGCTGGATTATCTGGCAGAGTTGGGAATCAACGCCATCTGGCTTTCTCCGGTTTGTCGTTCACCTCAGGATGACAACGGTTATGATATTTCTGACTATCAGGAAATTGAACCCATATTTGGCAGTCTGGAGGATATGCAGCGTCTGTTTCGAGAGGCAGAAAAGCGTGATATTCGGATCATTATGGATCTGGTGCTGAATCATACTTCTGACGAACACCGCTGGTTTGTAGAAGCGAAGAAAAGTAAGAGTAACCCGTACCATGACTACTATGTGTGGAGGGACGGCGAGGAGGGGCATCCGCCCAACGATATGCGAGGTGTCTTTGGCGGCTCTGCCTGGGAGTGGGTGCCGGAGCTGAACCAATATTATTTTCACCAGTTTTCTGTAAAACAACCGGACTTAAATTGGGAGAATCCGAAGGTCCGCAGAGAACTTTATGATATGATCCTGTGGTGGATGAAAAAGGGGGCAGGGGGTTTTCGATTGGATGTGATCGACCAGATTGCCAAGGACCCGGATCTGAAGATTACAGTGAATGGTCCCAGACTTCATGAATTCTTGCAGGAACTGAGCCGGGAGACGTTCCAAAAAGGTGATCTGCTCACGGTTGGTGAGGCATGGGGAGCAGACATACAACGGGCAAGGCTTTACAGCAATCCTGACGGCAGCGAATTTTCCATGGTGTTTCAATTTGAGCATATTGGGCTGGATCAGCAGGAAGGCAAAGAAAAGTGGGATCTTAAGCCTTTGCCTTTTCTGAAGTTAAAAGAGATCCTGAGCAAATGGCAGACATCACTGTATAACTGTGGATGGAACAGCCTTTTCTGGAATAATCATGACCTGCCCCGCATTGTCTCACGCTGGGGGAATGACAAGGAGTATTGGGAAGAGTCTGCCAAAATGCTGGCTCTTCTGCTTCACGGTATGCAGGGAACGCCTTATATCTATCAGGGTGAAGAACTTGGAATGACCAATGTGCAGTATGAAATAACGGATTATCAGGACATCGAGATTCGCAATATGTATAGGGAGCGCATGGAAATGGGCTATGATGAAAAGGATGTAATGCAGTCTATTTATGCCAAGGGCCGCGACAACGCCCGTACTCCCATGCAATGGAATGATTCTAAGAATGCAGGATTTACCGATGGGAATCCCTGGATTAAGGTAAATCCAAACTATAAACAGATCAATGCCCATAACCAGATGAAAGACACAGGTTCTATCTTTCACTTTTACAAAAAGCTTATACAATTAAGAAAAGATTATGAGGTACTGGTGGATGGAAAGTATGAACTTTTGCTTCCCAAAGATCCGGATATCTTTGCCTATACCCGGGAGAATGAGCATCAGAAACTGCTGGTAATCTGCAACTTCTTTGAGAACACGCCCCGGATGCCTCTGCAGGAAGAATGGCGCGATATGGAGCTGTTATTGTGTAATTATGACTGTGCTCATAACAATGACAGGTACGCAACTACACTACGCCCTTATGAGGCCCGTATGTATGTTAAGAAAAAATATGAGACAAAACCTTAGGTGAAAGAAACAGCTGTCGATTGGGTTCGGCAACTGTTTTGTTTTATTACTTTTTTTATCCTAAAACATTGAATTTTACAGATATTCGTGATAAAATAAAAAAATTCCTAAAAAGTAAGAAGGTTGTTTGGAGAGGAAGGGGTGGTCCTATGCCCGGTACACATTTTCCGGTTAAGATCGCAGTATGTGATGATGAACAAAGTGCCCGCAGAATATTGATGGATGCCATATCCAAGTATCTGGACCGGCATGACCTTATGGTGGAAATAACAGAGTTTGCCTCAGGGGAGGAATTTCTGGCGTCAGACACAGACAGTTTTCATTTGGTTTTTTTTGATATTTTTATGGGCGGGATTAATGGCATGGATACGGCAAGGAAGCTATTTTCGGGGAATACGCGGACGAAGATCGTATTTTGCTCTGCCTCGGAAGTCTATGGTGTACAGTCCTATGATGTGAGGGCCATGCGGTATCTGGTGAAACCTGTGGAAGAGAAGAGGCTTTTTGATGTGCTGGATGATTTTTTTCATATTTACACAACATTGAAGACTATCACTGTGAGGGCTGACCGGGTGGAGGAATCTATATATGTCAACGATATTATCTGGTTGGAGTCAGAAGATCACAATTGTATCATACATACAGTGGAGAGGGATTATGTGACCCGGTCTACTTTTGCTCAGCTTGCAGAGAAGCTGCCGGCTGCAGACTTTTTCAGACCGGTCCGTTATGCCATGGTGGCTTTTCGGGCGGTGAAGGGGATTCCGTCGGATAAGTTGCTTCTGTCTGATGGGACAGTGATACCTATCCCTAAGGATTCCAGAGCTTCTGTGAAAAGAGCATATATGGACTATCAGTGGAAGGTGTTGTCGGATAAGTAGGAGGTAACATATGAAGTGGGTAATTTTAACACTGCTCAGTATCTTGATGTATCTTCCGGGACTGTTGCTTAGGTATTTGCCTTTTGCCCGGTTGTATAGTTTGCGTCAGAAGAAGATTTTGTTTGGGGTACAGGGTGCTTTGCTATTTATGAATGCAGTGTTTTTTTATGTAATAGGAATCCAAGGGGATATGGGAATTGTATACGGCAAGTTTATCATGTTCCTGTTTGGTGTACTGTCTACAGGAGTGAATATCCTGATCTTGAGAAGCAGGTGGAGGGAATTATTGTTTACCTGCGGATTTTCACTGTTGGTGGCGCAATGTGTGATGCATACCATGGTGTATGGTATGCGAAGGACCATTGGCTTTGATGGTGTGGATGACTATTTTGTGGGGATGCTGTTGTTTTTCCTGTTATTTATCATTACCTTTCCGGTGTGGCTTAAGATGCTGCAAAGATCGGTTACGGCGTTTCTGGATATGGAAGGGGCAGAGTATTGGAAGATGGTGTGGTTCATACCCATCGGAATGTTTTTTACCTGTTATGTGGCAACCCCCAGCGAGATGTATGCGGAGACGGTCTTTCAGCTGCTCAGTCATTATCTGATGCTGGTGACGGCAGCCTTTGTCTGTCACTGTGTGGCCAGGGATGTGTCGGTGCTGCAGATGCAGTTAAAAATGGAACGGCGTCTGAGCATGCAGGAGGAGTATTATACCCAGCTGGCAGAGCAGGTGGAGAGAGCCCGCAAGAGCCGGCATGATTTTAAGCATCATATTATGGCCATCAGGGAGTATATCAAGCAGGATGATAAAGAGGGGATGTCTTTATATGCAGACAGGTTGTTGGAGCGCAGTACGGAGGAAGCCGTGATTCCTTATACGGGTAATTCGGCAGTGGATGGCGTCATATATCATTATGCACTGTTGGCTAAGAAGCATGGGATTAAGTTTTATTATCCTGCGGTGTGTAGGAATCATGGGATGCAAGACATGGATTTCTGTGTATTGTTGGGCAATGCCTTGGATAACGCTGTGGAAGGGTGCCTGACAGTTGCACAGGATCGATTTATCAAGGTGATTTTGGACGAAGATGAAGTGTCCGTGCGGCTGATGATATCCAATTCCTTCGATGGTAATGTGCAAGAGAAGGATGGGAGGATGCTATCGAGGAAACGAGACAATCGCCCGGGTGTGGGAATGGCGTCTATGAGAAGTATCTGTGAAAGATATGGTGTGGCAATGGATTGCCGATATGATGAAAAGGTTTTTCAGCTGTTATTTATCTTTATGAAAGAAGGCTGAAAAGCCTTTTTCCCGTTTCGCGTCAAAAACAGGTGGTTTTGCGCCGTTTTTTGGTAAAAATAATCTTTTTGTAATATAATTATCATGTATTACCAGTGAAAGGAAAGCGAGCCGATGATGCGGATACTGTTGTTTGGAAATTATATTGAGTGTCAAAAAGCCATAGAGTACATAGATGAGCTTCCTGAGCTTTCTCACAGGAAGAAAGAGCATCGTGTCATTGACGATTATGATGAATTTTATAAGGAAGTAGTGGACTATGCTCCACACCTGACCGTGGTTCTGGCAGACGGAGCCGACGGCATGGAGGGGGTGTATCGTTCCAGACAAGCCAGACCGGAGGTGCCGGTCTTCTGGTTTTCGGATGACTGGAACTTTGGGAATCAGTCACATAGGTTACAATGCACTTACTTTTCTGGTAAACCGATGAGCGCGGATAAATTCCAACGTGCCATCGGGTGCCTGCAGGCGGCGGGCGGTGCTTCATGGTTGGAAAGTAACAAGAAAGGATGAGTGGGATTAAATGAATAATAGTAAAGTATGTAAAAGGATTTTGTCTTTTGTTTTGGCGTCTGCCTTAATAGTGTCATTAATACAGGGCAGACCGTTTGCGCAGACTGTATCAGCTGCTACAGGATCTACTCTTGAGCGTGTGGCTGATCAAGAATCTATTGACTATTGGAAGGGCTATTTCTCTAATGGTGATTATGATAGCAACGTATGGAGCAGCAAAATCAGTACACAGAACGCCGGTGCGATATGGACGGATAAATCCGTATTTGTACCCAATAGCACTATAACAATTGACGGTGTCAATGTACCCATTGCAGATACAGGGGATAATTTCCTCATTTCTATGTCTGTTATGGCTTCCAACAAGACTGTCAGAGGTTATGAGTACATTCCTACATCTACTATGCTTGTGCTTGATGTCAGTGCATCAATGGGTAATGGTTATAATGGTAACAGTTCGTGGGATGAGATGGTTGAGGCTGCGAACAAAGCGATTGATACGCTTTTAAACCTTAACAAAAATAACCATGTAGGTGTTGTTCTCTATTCGGGTAATACACAAGAAGGCAGTTCCAATCTCAGCCACTCTACTCTTCTTCTGCCATTGGATAGATATACCACTACGGCGACCAATAACAATGGTACCTGGAATAATACAAGTGACGATTACCCGGAGTATCTGACAGCTTCTAACAGCAGCGTGGGTGTTAATTCTGCTGTAAGACCCAGCGGAAACTACAGCAGTAAGAGTGTTACTGGCGGTACCTATATACAGGGTGGGATTTATCGTGCCATGGAAGAGCTTGTATCTGATGATGCACCTAAGAAAGTAACAGAAGGTGTACAGGCAGGTATGGCTTATACTCCTATTATTGTTCTTATGTCTGATGGTGCACCTACTGCTGCAAACCTGGACTACGATTTCAACGACAGTAATAATAACAATCATGCAACAGATATAGGCGACGGCACATCCACTGATGAGCGTATCGGTTTCCTTACACAGCTCACAGCAGCTTATGCTAAAGCGCGTATTGATGGTTATTATGAAAAGGATATGCTTTTTTATACACTTGGTCTTGGTCTGGATGATCTAAACGCTACACAGCAATCTATTGCTGAAGCGGTTCTTGACCCCAGCCAAAACAGTGGTAATATGAATACTTATTGGAATCGTTATTTGGCTCTTGATAACGATCCTTCTACGCAGGCAGACAACACGATGTATCTGAATTCCTATAATAATGGTACGGGCTACAATGCTGTTGTTAAAAATGATTATGTTACAAGAGATTACAAAAATTATGTTACACAATATTTTGAAGCAGTTGCAACATTGGGCACATCTCTGGAGCAGGCGCTTCTGAATGCTTTTCAACAGATTGTTGACACGATTGTAATTCAGTCTGTTTATTATCCTACTGAAATTGGAGGAAACAGCGCAGACCTTGGTGGTTATGTTACTTTCCGTGATGAGTTGGGAGAATATATAGATGTTGTTGATGTTAAGGGTTTTCTTTTTGAAGATGTAAATGGCAATCAGGTCCTCCACACGGGTTCCAGGCTTGCAGAGAACTTTGTGAGCGGTGGCGGCGATCTGGGACAATCATCAAATCCCAAACCCCTTGGTGAGGAGTTTGTCCATGCTGTGAAGGAACGTATCGGTATAGCTGATACATCTACAGCACAAAACCTTATTCGGAACGCATATTACTACAAGCAGCTTTTTTATGAGAGCGACGACAATTTCAGCAATTATATTGGCTGGTACGGCGATATAGACGGTAAATTTGTAGACTTCTGGCATGAAGGACACACGGAAGCCGAAATAAATGTGGCTTTAAATAAGGGAGCTAAGTTTATTTATAAGTCTTATGGTTACCTGGGCGAAGTAAATGAGGACCATGGCATTAAGGCATCTGATATGATGTATACTGTTATCCGTGTCAGAAAGACCATCGCTGCAGATGTTGAAGGTACCTCAGTGGGAGAAATCGTTGTAGAAGGTGCCATCCCGGCATCACTTGTTCCCACAATCACATACGAGGTTGAACTTCAAGGTACGACTTATGAGACAGGAGTTCAAAGTGTCGAGATTACAGATACTTCTGCAAAGTTCCCTGCCCGTTTACTTTATGAAGTAGCGCTTCGTTCGGATATTAATCCGATTAATATTGCAGAGAAGGTGAATGATGCTCATAAGAACCAGAATGGCACATACACTTTCTACACGAATGATTGGAAACATGTTAATATTGAAGCGGGTGAGTTCGCAGATACTTCTGTGAATGCGTTTACGCACTTTGAGCCTTCGCATGAAAACGAGCGTTATTATTATCTGACAGACTCTGTGGTATATAGTGACGCCAATGGTACAGTTTATACTGGGGCTAATAAGCCTTCAGGAGATGGTTATTATCATGAAAACAGAGTTTTTTCTGTAGAAAATGGAAACGTAAGTTCTGAAGTCACCTATATCAAAACTTCTTCGGATGCTCTTTCGCACTGTGTACAAGTAGGCAATCAGTGGGTCATTCCTGCCGGGACAGGTAAGCATGAGATTGTTGGTTATGAAGTTCCTTTGAAGAATAACAATTACACTGGAACCAATAGATTTACCGCTTATGCTAAAATTAAAACTGATGCGGAGAATTCTTCAGGGGTACATACAAGTCATTATTCAGTTGTAACCTTTGGTAATAATGGTAGACTTACTGTGACACCGGCAACGGGTATCAAATTGTCAAAGACGCTTGATGTGGCAAGTGATACGATACAAACATTTGAATTTAAAATTTCCGGTGCAGGTGCAGAAGAAGATTATATTGTCACACCGCTTAACGCTGATGGCAGTTTTGGTACAGGCCAAACTGTAACAGCGGATGCATACGGTGTTATCACTGTTAATCTTGAGGCGGGCAAGACAGTTTATGTGACTGGACTTGTTGCCGGTACATATACTGTGACTGAGTCTGCACATGATACCTATCGTGTACTGACCATTAATAATCAGGAAGCAGTATCAAATAGCATACAAGTGAATGTAGTAGAACAAAAAACAACTGCGGTTGATTTTGTGAATACTCTTCAAGGATTTGGAAGCTTGTATATTACTAAGGAAGTTGTAAGTGGTGTTCAGGGCCAGGTTCCTCCTGAGCATGCAACAGGTGCAACGTTTGATATTACAGTTGATGTTGGTGTAGAGCTTGCTCGCCAGACATTTGAGGCAGCTCATTCTGATGAAAATACCTCATTGACCCAGGTGACAGTAGGAGACGATGGCAAGATAAGTGGTCTTTCGCTTAAACACGGTGAAACTATTGTTATCCGTAATCTGCCGGAGGGCACAAATGCTGTTGTAACAGAAGCGCTCACAGCCGTTCAGGCAAACAATTATGTTGTTTCCTATTTTAGTCACAACAAAGCCGGTGATAGTATGGACGATAACGGTGCTGTTACAATTGTAAAGGATGCAAATGCAACTGTTATTGTTAACAACGCTTACAAGCCGGTAGAGACAAGTGTAACCATCGGATTTGATGGAACAAAGTTCATGAAAACTGCTAATCTTCAGCAAGAAAAGAAGTTTAGTTTTACTCTTGAAAAATATGAAAACGGTAATTGGATTACGGTTAAAGACTGGAATGAGGCAGTAACTGTAAGTACAGGTGATAATGAATTTCCTATCAACTTCGATCAGTTTAAGTTAAATCTTAGCTATGATAAGCCCGGAACACATTCTTATCGTGTTTACGAGAAGGATCCAGGTGTTGCTGACGGAATAAATTATGACCCTTCCATCTATAGCTTTGTTGTGGCAGTTGTAGATAATAATGGGCAACTTGAAGCAAGTGTTGAGGGCAATTGTGTAAGTAGAGCCGGCAATGAATATATAGTGACTGCAAACTTTGAAAATGCTTACAATGTAGCACCTGTAATTATTGATATTTTAAAGAAGGTTGTTGATCCTACTAAGGAAGATGTGCTTCTTGCAGGTTATGAGTTTGAACTCTATGCAGCAAATGATAGTTGGGTTTATACTTCTCAGGATCTTATTGGTACGGATGTATCTGACGCGAAAGGAGAAGCACGTTTTTCTTGGTTTGTAGATAGTACTAAAGTGGGTGAATACCACTATATTCTTAAAGAGAAGGTTCCGGCAGGTTATACAGAACCCGCACAGGGAGAATATGGTTGGGATTATGATACAGATGAAAGACGTATCATCGTAGATGTAAGTAGCGGAAATGCTAGTGTAAGTGTAGATATAGAAAGTGCGCAGAAAGATCAGGGATCTGGAAAATTTGTATTTGAAAATAAATACACCGCAGACTCTGTAGAGGTGCCTCTTAATGTAACAAAAACTTTAGTAGGACGAGATATGGAAGCCGGCGAATTCACCTTTGAATTAGTTGAAACCATAGGTAATAATAGCGTCCGCCAAGCAGTGGGTAAAAATGCTGCAGGCGTAAACGGTCGACCGGCGAACATTATATTCTATAAAGTGGATGGTAACAACAATGAAACTGATCAAGAATTTAAGCTTGAGTATGACAAAGTTGGAACACACCACTACAAAATAAGTGAAGTTCCGGGAAATCTTGGCGGTGTTACCTATACCTCTCGTATCTTTGACTTGGTTGTAGAAGTTACAGATGATGGTGAAGGTGCTCTTCAAGCAAGATATTACTATGAAGACAGTACCAGCAATACTATCAATTTCACAAATGCTTACTCTATAACAACTCCTGTAAGCGTTGAGTTTGAAGCGACAAAGAAGTTGACCGGTGACCGGCAGATGTTGTCCAGTGAGTTCCACTTCAATGTCTATGAAATGACTGACAATACATTTTCGACAAAGAAGTATCAAGATGCAGTGGCGACGGGCTCTAATATTGGAGCGATTCCCAACGCAAGTGGTGTTGCAGAATCTGGTTTCAAATTTACTAAAATTACATATGATGAACCTGGTGTGCATTACTATCAGATTTCTGAAGTAGATCAAGGCAATGATCTTGGTATTACTTACGATAAGACGTCATACAACGTAACAGTAACAGTTACAGATAAGCTTGACGGTACAATGGAAGTAGCTACAAGCGTTGATAACCAAGAGCTCGTGTTTACTAATAAGTATGAGCCCAGATCCATCAGCTACAACTTTGTTGCGGATAAGGTTCTCACAGGAAGAACACTTGCAGATGGTGAGTTTGCATTTGCACTATACGAAGCAGATGTAAACGTAGCGACGTCAGAATGGACAGCCGGTGCAAAGGTTGGAGAAGATGTAGAGAACGCCGCAAATGGCGATATTGTGTTCCCTGAAGTGACATTTGACAGTAAGGGCACATATCACTACATTGTAAAGGAAGTTGGCGGCAATCTTGGCGGTATTATCTATGATGATACAGAGTTTTATGTAACCTTTACGGTTACTGATGACTTCAGAGGAAACCTCTCTGTTGAAACAGTCATCACAGATGATGAGGGTAATCTCTCTCAGATCATATTCAATAACGATTACGCTACAGAACACGCAAAGGTAGTTATCGAAGCTACAAAGATTCTGGATAATAGACCTTTAGCAGCAGATGAGTTTGTATTTGAGCTTGTTTCTGAAAACGGCAGTGTTTATACAGCTAAGAACGATGCTGCCGGTTTGGTAAAATTTGAAGAACTGAGTTTTGATACAGTGGGTATTTACAAATACACGTTGACAGAGAAAAAAGGTAGTTTGGAAAATGTAACCTACTCAGAAGAGACTTACAATGTAACGATCAAGGTGATGGATAATCTGCTTGGACATTTGGTCGCTGAAGTGGAGTATGCCGCAATAGACGGTGCAAACAATGAGAGTATTGTATCAGAGGCTACATTTACCAATATCTTTACACCCGATCCTTCTGCTGTGATCATAGACGCCACCAAGCAGTTGACAGGACGTGACTTGGCAGCAGGAGAATTCCGGTTTGTGATTAAGGATGAGACTGGCAATGAATTGGCAACAGGTACGAATACAGCAGATGGTAAGATTTACTTTACAGAGTTCAAGTTGCCGGAAGGCAATGATTATAAGTTGTATGTATCCGAAGTAGATACTGCTGCACAGCATGTATTCTACGATGGGACAACTTATATGGTACTTGTGGATGTGACAAACAATGGAAGTGGTATTCTGAAGGTAACTGTAGAGTACCCTGAAGGCGGAATTGTATTTAAGAATGAGTATAAGGAGCCAATTGTTATCATACCGGATCCGGAACCTCAGCCTGATACACTCATGACTTCCTTCGCATTCCATGCCACCAAGGTATTGAAAGGAAGAAGCCTGATAGCCGGAGAGTTCCTGTTCCTGGTAAAGGACAGCAATGGTGAAGTGGTTGCAACCGGAACGAATGCGGTAAACGGCAGCGTACAGTTCTCGCCTCTGGTAGTATTTACTCCCGGAAGATACGTATATACCGTATCGGAGATAAATACCGGAGCACTGAACATTACCTACGATACTACAGTATACACAGTAATCGTGGATGTAGAGCAAGTCGGTGGTGAATTGGCAGCGACAATCAATTATCCTGAAGGCGGATTGATTTTCAGGAATTATGTTGGCAGCGTACCTGCAACCGGTGATGCAACACCTATTGGGTTGCTGATTGCATTGGTGCTGCTCAGCGGTGCAGGAGTGGCAGGACTCTTGATACTTAAGAGAAAGAAGAAGTAAAAGGAGTAAGAAGTAAAAAACTGGGATTTCTCGATTAGGAGAAGTCCCAGTTTGTGCTTGCTTAAAAAAATGATATTACCAAAAAAAACTTGCAGATTGTAGGGGAAAGGTTTACAATGGAGAGGAAAAACATGTTAGAAGGAGACATGAAGTCAGATCATGAGTCGGTTTTATGGAATCAACGAAGATAACATCAAAGAATATGCTCGTCTCATCGTGCGCATGGGTATCAATGTACAGCCCGGACAGGAGGTAGTGATCAAATGCCCGGTAGAGCATTATGAATTCGCCCGCCTGTTGATTGCAGAGTGCTATTCTGCCGGTGCTGCTGAGGTGATCATGCAGTGGAGCGACAATGTGGAAGCCAGATTGCTTTATGAAAATGTGTCTGATCAGGTGCTTTCCACAGTGCCACAGTGGAAGGCTGAATCTTACAATTATTATGCCAAAAGAGGTGCAGGATTTATCTCCATCAGCGGCAATGACCCGGAGAGCTTCAAGGGAATGGATCCTAGGAAAATGCAGCTTCGAAGTGTGGCCATGGACAAAGCGGTGGAGGATTATAATAAGTTGCTGATGGCCAGTGAAGTGCCATGGACGGTGGCTGCAGTTCCTCAGAAGCAATGGGCGAAGAAGGTATTTCCCGGCCGCAGTGAGGAAGAGGCCATGCAGAAGTTATGGGAGAAAATCCTCCAAGCCGTGCGAATTGGTGGGCAGGATACGAAGCAAAGAGATGTCATGGGCGTCGGCTTCAGTCAGAACGCTGTGCAGGCATGGCGCGCACACGACACATTCCTGAAAGAAAAGTGCCGCCAGCTCAATAACTACGCATTTACCAAGCTCCACTACAAGAACAGCCTTGGCACAGATTTCATCGTAGGTTTGGTGAAAAATCACATCTGGGAAGGCGGTACCGAGACTTCCGGTAACGGCGTGGTCTTCGAGGCCAACATCCCCACAGAGGAGATATTCACCATGCCTGATAAGAACGTGGCGGAAGGTATTCTGGTAGGAGCCCTGCCTCTAAGCTTTCGGGGAAGTCTGATTAAGAACTTTACCCTGACTTTTCATGAAGGTCAGGTGGTAGATTATACTGCAGAAGAAGGCCTGGAGTCTCTGAAAACGTTGCTGGAAAGTGATGAAGGCTCCCGCAGGCTGGGTGAGGTGGCCCTGGTGCCCTACTCCTCCCCCATCTCCCGCATGAAGATCCTTTTCTATAACACCTTGTTTGATGAGAACGCTTCCTGTCACTTTGCCCTGGGCGAGTGCTACCCTACTACCGTCAAGGACGGTGTCAAGATGAGTGAGGAAGAACTTTCTGCCATAGGTGGCAATTCTTCCATGAACCATGTGGATTTTATGGTGGGAACAGAAGACCTGACTATTACAGGGATCAAAGAAAATGGGGAAACAGTGGTGTTGTTTGATAAAGGTGACTGGTCGATCACGTAAAGGAAAAGAGCCTGATACAATTCAGGGTAAGTTAAGAAAAAGTCACGGTATACCGGACAAAAAATGATATGGAGAGGTAATGAAAATGAAATGGGAAATTAGAGAACATTCGAATTTTGGCAAAAGCCTGTTTGCGGATAATGGTACAATAGAAGTAGGTATTCCTTTAGAATATGGCTTAAGAATCGGTCATTTTTCTCTTTGCGGAGGCGAGAATATGTTTTTTGAGCAGCCCAAAGATATGGTAGAGCTGGCCACCGCGGATGGCTGGCGTGTGCGTGGAGGCCACCGTCTGTGGCTTGCCCCGGAAGGGAAGCACGATTATTATCCGGATAATGACCCCATCTCTTATGAGATCCTGGAAGATGGCATCCGGATCGATCAAAAGGAAGATCCCTGGCTTCATGTAAAAAAGAGTATCACCATTACCTTTGGAAGTGATAACGGGGAGGATAAACATTGTCTTACAGTGTTACATAAGATTGTAAATACCGGAACAGAAAAGTTTCGGATGTCTGTGTGGCCCGTCACATCTGTTGCACCGGGCGGAGTTGAGCATATTCCTTTGAAACGGTATGACGGAGGAGCTTCACATAGGCACAGATTCTCTACCTGGTTTTATACCAATCTGGGCGATGCACGCGCAAAGTATACCCAAGATGAGATCACACTTACCTATATGCCGGTGGAGGAAAAGTATAAGCTGGGCGTGGGTCATCCTTTGGGCCGAGCGTGGTATGAGAAGGATGGAGTTACTTTTTCATTAAACTTTCCTGTGGAAGAGGATAAGGAATATCCGGATGGAAATGTATCCTATGAGACTTATTTGTGCAAACATATGGTGGAGATGGAAAGTCTCTCACCTTTGACAGAGGTTCTTCCGGGGGAGAGTCTGGAGCATAGGGAAGTTTGGGAGTTAAGGAAATCAGAATAGATTGGAAGAAATAAGCCCGTTAGTCAGTGGAAAAAAGTCCCATGACTAGCGGGCATTCTGCACTTATTCTTTCGGAGGCACTTGCGCTTCTTTCCCTACCGAGCCATTGCCTGCATCTGATACTGTTTCGGTGCCATCCCCACATATTTTGTAAATAATTTAGAGAAATTAGCATAGTCATGAAATCCACTGTCCATGCATACTTGGGAAAGCGTAACCCCATCCTCCAGATATTTCCTGGCCAGATCCACTCTTTTATGTAAAATATACTGCTGAAGCGGCACACCCATAAACTCTCGGAACCTTCGGCTCAAATACTGTCCATTTCGATGAAAAATTGCCGCCAATGCATTAACAGACAAGTCCTCTGTCAAGTTTTCAGAAATGTAGGCAATGATATCAGATACAAGCCGGGGCACGCAGATTTTTGGTTTCTGCAAAAATTGATGATTACGCGGCAGCTTATTCAAGATTAATAGAATCTCTTTCAGTAAGCATTCTGAAAGAATATCGTCACCGAACTGCTCCCAATGCAGAGATCTCTCCAACTCACAGCTTTTTTCAAGTATCTTATCAATCTGTTGTTGGGGAAGAAGAAAGGACACATAAGATCCGTTACCATGATTAGATAACACATCTGCAAGGTTAGTATGGGCTGTATTCAGTGTTTTGAAGTACCAACTCTTAATATGGATGTTAACCCTTTCGTAGTCAACAGGATTTAGATACTCCAGTCTGTGAAAGACATCGGGACGTATGAACAGAATCGAGCCCTTTTCCATGTGATATCCATATTCCTCCAGGTAAAAATTAACTTCACCGTTGAGAAGCAGATAAATCTCATAATTATTGTGTTTGTGATAAAGTTTGGTGACATCTGCATACCCTGACTTGTGGGTACAGGTAACGTGTTCTGAAAATTCCTGACAAATGTTTAGATCATTCATAGTTTCCCCTTTCACTGATCTGCATTTATTGTGTGCTGCAGCAAATACAGTTGACTTTCTCATATAGTATTATTTCAACAAAAAAATATAAAAACTAATAGATTTTGTTAATATATGCATCATATAGCAAAATATATGGGGGTTCAATGCTGTTTTAGATATCATAAAGTATTTTTTAAAATTAGAAATCAGAATCTCTAAACAATAAAAAGGAACAACCAATACCTGCTGAAACCAAGAATAGGAAGGAGTATTCCGGGAACTAAAGGAAAGGCTGGACATGGCCCATGAGACACTTGAGGCGGCGCTTTCGTAAGCACCGCCTATGATGATTACTTTTTTTACTCTTGCTTTCCGTGCCGCCATACTTTACTGGGTTGTGCCTTAAAGGCAGGGTATCGGAACAACAACGTTTTCAGAGCGTTCCAGTGAAATGGGATCAGTGGCCAGAAATAGCTTTGTTGTCCAAAGGTAGGCGTGGTAATCGTGGAAAGGAACACCAGTGCCAGACCGATCACAAATCCCCATATTCCGCCAATGGCAGTGGTGATCACCAGAAACATTCGAAAAATGCGCAGTCCGTCTGCAAAATCAATGCTGGCCAGTGACATACTTGTCAACAGGGTAATGGCTGCATAGAACAGGATTTCCACAGAAGCCCAGTGCAGATCCACTGCGATATCCCCAATGATCAATCCCCCCACAATGGCCAGTGATCCGGAGAATCGCCCGGAATTTAAGGATGTGGAGTATTTGAACAAGTCCAGTAAAAGCTCTACAGCGATCACATAGAAGATGATGGTGGGGCCCGGTGGAGATTGTGTGGAAAGCAGTCCCAGTTTATCTGAAAGTTGTGGATAATACACAGTGATCAATAAAAACACCGGCATCAGTAACAGATTCACCGGAATACACAGAAACCGTACTGCCCGAAAATAAGTGCCTACAGTGGGACTTTTATAGTAATCCTCAGAACTCTGGGTAAAATAAAAAATGCTGCAGGGGATGAGCATTACTGCCGGTGAGTTATCCACGATCACAGCAATATGTCCCTCTGTGAGATAACTGCAGGCGGTATCCGGCCGTTGGGTCATGTGAAAGGAGGGCAGCGGGTGAAACCATTTTTTGGGAACCAGAAGCTCTTCCAGGCTTTTGGTTCCCAAGGTCAGGGAAGTGACCTGAAGCTGCTTTAACCGATCCCTTAAAAGATTCAGAAGATTCTCATCGGCCAGCCCGTCAATATATGCCAAGGCTACATCTGTTTTACTGACGGAGCCTACTGACAGAATCTCAAAAGTGAGCCTGGGAGCACGGATGCGCCTGCGGATCAGATTGGCATTGAAAAGCATGGTTTCCACAAATCCATCCCGTGCGCCGCTGGTCACCTGCTCTGTATCCGGTTCCTCAATCCCTCTGGTAGGATAAGTACGCACATCCAGTAAGATCGCCCGGTCAAACCCATCGATAAACAGGACCGATGGTCCGCTGAGTACATTGCGAGTGATATCTTCCCAATTATCTGTCAGGCTTGTCTGGGCATATCCCAGACGTGTATTCATATAACGCTGAATCTCCTCCACCGTATGATCAAGCATGTATAATGGATTCTGCAGGTCAGAGAAGATCTGCTGTAACACATCCGTCCGGCACATGCCGTTGATACCAATCCAGTAGCCTTTGGTCTCGCCCAGATATAATTCCCGGGTAATGATATCAAAGCTCTTGGGAATGGGGAAAAGTTCTTTCGCATAAGTGATGTTCTCTTCCAAGTGCGAGGAAAGCTTGGTCATGGGGGCCTCCTTTAGGTAAGTGATTGCAATATACTATAGTTTGCACTAAGAAGAGATTTTTATTCATAATGTTACTGTACACAGTTCCCATTTTCTGTTACAATACACATATACATCACCCTAAGGAGGGACATTCATGATTGAGAAGCTAAGAAACAGGGTGGAGGGCAAGGAACTGAAGGTGTTCAGTATCTTTTCGGCAGCCCTGTTATATGTTGTGGCGTTTGTGTCCGGAACGCCTGCCCAGATTTGTCGTGGGATGGTAGCTATCGTGCTTTCCAGGGATGCGCTGATTACAGACTATTTTGAATTGGCAGGATATGGTGCAGGGTTCTTGAATGCGGCATTGATCCTGACCATAGCCATGGCATTGGTGGCGGTGCTTAAGATTCCGTTTACGGGGCTTACCATGGCTGCGCTGTTTATTAATGCGGGGTATGGGCTGTGGGGAAAGAATCCGGTGAATATTTTGCCGGTTTTGTTTGGTACATGGCTGTATGCCAAGATGCACAGGTCACATATGAGCAGGTATATTTATACCGCGCTTTTTGGTACGTGCCTGGCGCCTTTTGTGACGGAGATGGTGTATCTGTTGCCTTTTCATAAGGGAATAAATCTGGTGTGCGCGGTTCTTTTGGGCGTGTTTGTGGGATTTATACTGCCGCCGCTTTCTATGCATACCGCATCCATGCACATGGGTTATAATTTGTTTAACGTAGGATTTTCCGGTGGAATTCTGGCTTTTGTGGTAGTGTGTTTGCTGAAATCCTTAGGTTTGGTAAGTGAGCCGGTATTTATCTGGAAAGCCGGAAGGCCGGTGGTGCTTGCAGTGGGGTTGTATGTGTATTTTCTGCTGGCGATTCTGCTGGGGCTGGTCAACTGTAAAGGTGATCTGAAGCAGTATCGTAAGATTTTGCATCATCCCGGTCGTGCGGTGGCGGATTTCGTCATTATGAACGGTGACGGGGCGACGCTGATCAATATGGGAAGTATGGGAATGGCGACGCTTACCTATGTGCTTTTGGTAGAGGGTGATCTGTCGGGGCCGGTGTTGGGTGCGATTCTGACAGTAGTGGGTTTTTCTGCATTCGGTGCTCACTTGAAAAATTATCTGCCGGTGCTGTTGGGTGTATTTTTATCTACATTCTTGACACAATATACGCCTTCCACTCCGGGGATATTGCTGGCGGCCATGTTTGCGGTGGGTCTGTCTCCCATAGCGGGGCAGTTTGGTGTGGTGGCAGGAATCTTTGCGGGAATTCTGCATTCAGCCATTGTAATGTGTACGTCTTCCATGTATGGCGGGCTGAATCTTTATAATAATGGATTCAGTGCCGGCTGGGTGGCCATTATAATGATACCTGTGCTGGAGAGCTTTATGAGACATTTTGAGGATAGGAAGAAGAGAAAGAGGAAATAAAGATGACACATGAAGAAAAGAAAGTTGCGAAAATTGTAGAAGAGTTGACCGTATTTTTCTTTGCTATCGGAGCAGATGAAATGGAATCCGGCATTAAGCGGGATGGCAATCTGGTTACCATTACCTTTGAAGCCAATTATCTGCCGGAGTATGAGCATAAGATCCATTCTTTGGAGAAGTATTTGAATGAGCCCAAAAATGAAGGGATTGAAGATATTTACTGGGAGTTGGCAGGAAGCGGTGATCCGGGTGAGACCAGTCAGCTGCTCTTGATCGGTATGATGATTGATACGGCGGAAATACTCCACGGGGAAAATCGGGTAAAGGTTATTTTGACAAAAGAGCTGCTGGATTAAAGCAGCAGCCGCCAGATGCCAAGCATGATCAAGAGAAGTCCGCAGAAGAGATCGGCCCAATATTCTTTGATACGTAACTTTTGATTCTTGCCCAGGTAGTTTCCAAGGTGCAGGAAGAGTACGGAAAAGAGAAAAATAAACACACAGGTAGAGCGCAGAGGAAGTCCGGCCATGCCGGCACCAAAGCCAATCCCCATATTATTAACTGTCAAGGATGCGCTGAGGAGAAGCAGTCTGCTCAATGTGAGATCAGCAGGGGTGGCTTTTTTGTCGGTAGCGGGCGTTTTATCGTCCAAAAAGGCTGTAAACAGTGCTTTGATCACATAGTAAAGCCCAATGCCCAAAAGAATGCCACAGCCTACGGAAGTGATGAATCCGGGTGCAAACAAGGATGCTTCTGTAAACAAAGGGATCAGATTGCCCAGCCGGATCGCCAGAAAGCTTCCCAAAAGGGTAATGAAGCTGATGCACAGATTCTGTATAAGAGAAATACGAATTCTTCGAATGCCAAACACAAGGCCCAAAAGCAGGGCGTCCAGGCTGGCAGATACTGCGAAAAGAGCGGATGATATCAGGGACATAGGAGACTCCTGTGTCAATGTTTCTTAATTTTACTATATTCCGGGCCATCTTAGTCAGTGCATGTGTCACTGAAATTCGACAAAAGGAAAAAGGAGATTTTTGAAATACCATGGGAAAAAAGTGTATGGAGTGGATAAAAAAAGAAGCGGTACTTAGCATAGCTGTGATACTTGCGTTTGTGTCCTGTTTTGTGGTACAGCCTGACAGGGAATACTTAGAGTATATTGACTTTAGGACGTTGGGCATTCTTTTTTGCCTGATGGCTGTGATGGCCGGCTTCCAGAAGATCGGGATCTTTGGACAGATCGCCAAAGCGCTTTTGAAGCGGGTGAAAACGGTGCGGATGCTGGTGTTGATCCTGGTTTTGCTCTGTTTCTTTTTCAGTATGGTGATCACCAATGATGTGGCGCTGATCACGTTTGTACCTTTGACGTTTATTGTTCTTGGCATGACAGGAGAGGAAATAAAAAAGAAGCTGACAGTTCCCGTGGTGGTAATGCAGACTATCGCAGCCAACCTGGGGAGTATGCTGACACCCATTGGCAATCCTCAGAATCTGTATCTGTATGGAAAATCCGGCATGACACTGGGAAGTTTCATGCTTTTGATGTTGCCATATACGGCGGTATCCCTGGTACTTTTGGTCTTGTGGTGTCTGTGCCGCAAGGAGGAAAGATTAGAGAATCCGGTGATGGATTTTGAGCAAGATGGTGCCGCCGGTATTGCATGTGAAATGAAGGGCAGTTATAATAAAGCTTTGGCAGCTTATCTTTGTTTGTTCGCTCTGTGTATTCTGACAGTGGCGCGTATGGTGCCTTATGGTGTGACTCTGGTCATTGTTGCTTTGGTCGTATTTGTGTTGGATCGGAAGGTGCTTGGGAAAGTAGATTATTGTCTGCTTATGACGTTTATAGGCTTCTTCGTGTTTATCGGCAATATGGGGCGGATTCCTGCGTTTCGCCATGTTTTGGAGAGGATGATCGAAGGTAATGAAGTGTTGACAGCGGTATTATCCAGCCAGGTGATCAGTAATGTGCCAGCGGCACTTCTTTTATCCGGATTTACCCAAAAGTATGAAGCGTTGATCGTGGGAACCAATCTGGGTGGATTGGGTACATTGATTGCATCCATGGCAAGTCTCATATCTTTTAAATATCTGGGAAAAGAGGATAAAGGTGCCAAGAAGAAGTATCTGATTTATTTTACATTGGCAAATTTGGCGTTTTTGGTGGTGTTGTTGGGATTTTTCTATTTCACAAAAAATCAAGTGTGATTTCCGTTGGATTATACGGGAGGCAAAAATGACAGAACAATATAAAGAATTACGGAAAATAGAAGCGCAGGCTTATGAAGCTGCGTCAGAGATGATTCAGGCGGCCGGGATGAAGCCCGGGCAGTTGTTTGTAGTGGGTTGTTCCACCAGTGAGGTGGGCGGATCCCAAATCGGTACCTTTTCCAGTCCTATGTTGGCTCAGGCAGTATATGACGGAATATATCGTGCCGTGAAAGAGGCCGGTGTTTATCTGGCCGCTCAGTGTTGTGAACATCTGAACAGAGCGTTGATTCTGGAGGAAGAGGCGGCGGAAAAATACGGCTATGAGCCGGTGAACGTAGTACCACAACCCAAAGCCGGCGGGAGCTTTGCCACGGCAGCGTATCAGGCATTTTCTGCACCGGTGGCAGTAGAGCATATGAAAGCCCATGCCGGCATGGATATCGGAGATACTCTGATCGGTATGCATTTGAAGGATGTGGCTGTGCCTGTGAGAATTGGTACAAAGCAGATCGGTGAGGCGCATGTGGTGTGTGCCAGGACCCGGAGGAAGTTCATCGGTGGATGTAGAGCAGTGTATGATGAAGGACTATTGTAAAAGCAGCCAATTATTTGGCTGCTTCATTGATTAACTGTAATATGCTTTGGATGGAATCCATCTGTCCGCTCTTTGTCATAGTCTCGCGGTATGTCTGTCTGGAATCATACAATTCATGTACTTTTTTCACCAAAAGTTCTTTCGTTAAGTCGTCTTCATCGATCACTATGGAGAATCCCTGTGCTTCAAAAGATTTTGCATTCAGTATCTGGTCACCTCTGCTGCTGGAAGCAGGAAGGGGGATCAGTATATTAGGTTTTTTCAGTGCCAACAGTTCGCAGATAGCGTTGGCACCGGCTCTGGAGATAACTACATCGGTCATTGCAAAAAGGTCCTTCAGTTCAGACTTAATATATTCAAACTGCTTGTAGCCGGGGGTGTTGAGCAGCAGGTTATCTACTTTATCCTTGCCGCATAAGTGAACGATCTGAAAGTCTTCCAGTAATCCGGGCAAAGCCTCTCTCACGGCTTTGTTTACATTGGCAGCTCCTAAGCTTCCGCCCATGACCAGGATCACTGGTTTGTTGGCAGTGAATCCGCACAGATCCAGTCCGGCCAGTTTATTGCCCTTGGCCAGTTCTTCGCGAATGGGAGAGCCGGTGAGCACTGCTTTGCCAGTAGGGAGAGTTTTAAGGGTCTCCGGAAAATTGCAGCATACTTTCGTGGCAACAGGGATACAGAGCTTGTTGGCAAGGCCCGGTGTCATGTCGGATTCGTGGATAATGCAGGAGATGCCCAGAGAAGCTGCAGCCCTGACTACAGGTACACTGACAAAGCCGCCCTTGGAAAATACCACATCCGGCTTATATTGTTTCAGGAATTTTCTGGCTTCACCAAAGCCTTTGATCACGCGGAAAGGGTCAGTCAGGTTCTTGACATCCAGGTATCTGCGGAATTTGCCGGTGGAAATTCCGGTATAGGGGATGTCAAAATCACTGATCAGCTTCTTCTCTATCCCATCGTAGGAGCCTATGTAGGCAATCTCATAGCCTGCCTTAAGGAGACTGGGGATCAGGGCAATATTGGGCGTTACATGCCCGGCGGTGCCGCCGCCTGTCAATACGATTTTCTTCATGACGGCGATCCTTTCTTAAATCATACTTTCCAGAGCGCGAGCCAGCTGATCGGGGCAGGATGTGGATTTAAAACCACAGCGGATGCCTTTCAGGCGGCTGATGGCTTCTTCCGGAGCCATGCCTTTTACCAGGGCAGCGATGCCCTGCAGATTGCCATTACAGCCTCCGATAAATTTTACAGATTCGATGACGCCTTCTTTTATTTCAATGTCAATAGCAGTAGAACAAGTTCCTTTGGTCTGATATCTCATTTCACTTTCCTCCAAATGGTATATGGACAGCAACGGATAACTATGTTGTGCCAATTCATTTACTTTATAGTATAGCAGATTTCCACCTAAGGTGCAAGTTAAGAATGAAGTTCTGTTACCGGGTGTCGATGAAGGTCTTATTAAGCAGAAATGTGGGTTTTTAAGTCAATCATTTGACGTTAAAGAATATTGATAATTTAAATGCGCGAGTTTATAATAAAATATATACTTTTTTGAAACGGAGGAATGGTATGTTTACGATATTTCAGGGGGAAAAGATGATTTCAGCCTTCATGGGTTTATTTCTGGTGCTTAGTATTTTGACCAGATTGGGACTGGGAATGGTGTATCAGCGGTTGATTAAAGAAACGGACAATATGGCGGCTACAGAGAATAAGATGTTAAAGCAGTGCAAGCTGAAATTCGCCAATTGTTTTCAGTTAAATAATGGGGTGGCAAATATTCCTATTTTTGTGGACAAGTTTCTGAACAAGCTGACCATCGGACATCTGAGCTTTGATGGCATCTATCACTTGTCAGGACAGTTGATGCTTCTGTCAGTGGTCTGCTCCGGTATCGGCGTGTGTAAAAGCATTATGCAAGGGCGGATGCTTGGAGAGATTTTGCCTTTTTATATTGTCAGCTTTCTGGGCCTTTATGTGTACTTTTCGGTGTCAACGATTGTGGATGTGAAGGGAAAAAGAAGGGTGCTTAAGGTGAATCTGGTGGATTATCTGGAGAATCATCTTTCGGCAAGGATAGGTGTGACGGATCAAGATATTCAGATGTTGTATGGTGAGGATTGGGTGACTAAGTCTGCCCCCAAAAAACGGGCTGGCGTTTTAGTCAGCACAGGTCAGGCCCTGGAGGTTGGCGGTTTTACAAAAGAACAGGAAAAAGAATTGGAGGATTTGCTATTGGAATTTTTGATGTCATAAAGTGAAGGAAGCGTAGATATGTTAAAAATTTGACTTGAATTTACTACCTATGTCTGTTACACTATACATAAGTAAGAACCATGTCCCCAAGTATTGAACATTGAATTTACCTGATATTCAGGGAAAAGGAGCGATAATATGAGCAAACATGTTACATTTGATTATGCTAAAGCAAATGCATTTATTTCTACGGAAGAAGTAGGCTATATGAAGAAACTGGCACTGGATGCCAAGGAAGTGCTGGTAGCGAAGAGCGGTGCGGGTAATGATTTCCTGGGATGGATCGATCTTCCGGTAGAGTATGACAAGGAAGAGTTTGCCAGAGTGAAGGAAGCAGCCAAGAAGATCCAAAGTGATTCTGAGGTATTGCTGGTGATCGGTATCGGCGGTTCCTATTTGGGAGCGAGAGCAGCTATCGAATTTTTGGGACATAGTTTCTATAATATTGTAGATAAGAGCATCCGTAAGACTCCGGAGATTTATTTCTGTGGTAACTCCATCAGTTCTACTTATCTGAAGCACCTGATGGATGTGGTAGGAGACAGAGATTTCTCTATTAATATGATCTCCAAGTCCGGTACTACCACTGAGCCTGCCATCGCATTCCGGGTATTCAAGGAGAAATTGGAAGCCAAATATGGCAAGGAAGGTGCCGCTAAGAGAATCTACGCCACCACTGACAAGGCTAAGGGAGCGCTTAAGAAGGTAGCTGATGAAGAAGGTTACGATACTTTTGTGGTGCCTGATGATGTGGGAGGACGTTTCTCTGTATTGACTGCTGTAGGATTGCTTCCCATTGCTGTCAGCGGTGCTGACATTGATAAGCTGATGGAAGGTGCTGCAAGTGGAAGAAAGCGTGCGTTGGAGAATGCATTTGAGGACAACGATGCTCTGAAGTATGCAGCGATTCGTAATATTCTTTTGAGAAAAGGTAAGAATATTGAGATTCTTGCCAATTATGAACCCAGCGTTCATTATGTGTCCGAGTGGTGGAAGCAGTTGTATGGCGAGAGTGAAGGCAAGGATCAGAAGGGTATTTTCCCTGCAAGCGTGGATCTGACCACTGATCTGCATTCCATGGGTCAGTACATTCAGGACGGTGCCAGAACTCTCTTTGAGACAGTGATCAATGTGGAGACTTCCAAAGAAGAACTCATCATCGGTGAAGAAGCAGTTGATCTGGACGGGCTGAACTATCTGGCCGGCAAGACTGTGGACTTTGTGAATAAGAGCGCTATGAATGGTACGATACTGGCTCATACAGACGGCAATGTGCCTAACCTGATGATCAACATTCCCGAAGCAGATGAGTTTTACTTAGGTGAACTGTTCTATTTCTTCGAGTTTGCCTGCGGTGTCAGTGGATATCTGCTGGGTGTAAATCCCTTTAACCAGCCGGGCGTAGAGAGTTATAAGAAGAATATGTTTGCCCTCCTTGGCAAGCCGGGATATGAAGCCCAGAGAGAAGAACTGATGAAGAGGCTGTAATAGTCATGAAAATCGTTGTGTTAGAAAGAAATAGTGTGGGCACGGATGTTGAGGTGTCGTGTCTGCAGCAGTTGGGTGAAGTGACCTATTATGCCAATACGGTGTCTGCCGAGGAAGTGAAAGAAAGAGTCAAGGATGCTGATATTATCGTGGCCAATAAAGCGCCCCTTAGGGAAGAAACG